>JAFGOZ010000095.1 GCA_016926235.1 Bacteroidales bacterium
GGAGAGGTGGGTGAGTGGCTGAAACCAACAGTTTGCTAAACTGTCGTACTGGGTAACTGGTACCGGGGGTTCGAATCCCCCCCTCTCCGCCAGATTGTCAGGAAAATAATGGAAGAGTCTTGAAAATGGTTGATTTTCAAGACTCTTTTTTTATTTCGAGTGGAAAGAAATGGAATGTTTTGACATGTTTTCCGGAACCATTCGGTGAACAGAGGTAAAAAAATTTCTTGTTCCACGAATTCCTGATAATTCACTTATTTTCAATTTGTTTCTATTGGCCAGGAATAACCCTCATCCTAATTTTGTCAAACTAAACAATTTTCAAAATGGCAAATGTCGGAATGAGTATTTTGTTTTTGCTGAAGAAAAGCAGAAAAAACCGCAACGGAGAGCTACCGGTTTATATGCGGGTCACTGTTGCCGGACAAGTTTTTGAAAAAAGCCTTAGCCTTTATGTCAGGTCCTCAGATTGGGATCAAAAAACATCAACATTTAAAGGCAATTATCAGTTGGCTATGGAAATCAATGAGCAGATTCAGGCAGAAAGGACAAAAGTTTATAAGGCAAAACGACAACTCGAAGAAGAAGAAATCCCCCTAACCATCCAATCACTAAAGGCTAGATATGAGAATCAGGAACATGTTAAAAAATTCCTTCTCAAGGAATTCGACAAACATAACGAAGAAATGGAGGCTATAATCGGCAAGGGAGCAACTGAAGCGACCGTAAAACGTTATAAAACAGTCCGAAAGCTCTTGAATGAGTTTTTAAATAAAGTTATTCATCGGGATGATATCCTGCTCAACGAAATCAAACCCGACTTCATACGTAATTTCGAGGTTTACCTGAAATCCAAAAGGAACTGCAACCATAATACTACCGTAAAGTACATACGAAATTTCCAGAAGATCATCAATCGGGCTATTGCATTTGGCTATTTAAAAACGGATCCTTTCCGACAGATTAAATTTAAGTTAACAGAGGTTCAAACGACGTATCTAAGCAATGATGAGCTTAACCTGCTATTGACCAAACGGTTTGATTTTGACCGGTTGGAACAGATTCGTGATGTCTTTCTTTTTTGTTGTTTTACAGGATTATCATTTAGTGATGCGAAAAGTCTTTGTACTTACCACCTCTTTAGTGATAAAGGTGGGTCAATTTATATTCAGAAGAAAAGACAAAAAACCAATATTTCTTTTACTGTGCCAATTCTTACTGTTGCAAAGAAAATAATGGACAAATATGCATATCATCCTTGCAGGCTTAGGAACAATATGATTCTTCCCGTTATTTCAAACCAAAAATACAATGGATATTTAAAAGAGATAGCTGACATATGTGGAATAAAGAAACATCTGACAACTCATGTGGCTCGCCATACTTTTGCCACTACAGTGGCAATCAATAATGAAATTCCGGAACATATCGTAGCCCATATCCTGGGACATACAAATACGCAGATGACAAAGCATTATGCGAAATTAAATATCCAGACAATAGCTAAAGCTTTGAATGTTATTGAAGCAAAATATGTATATCAGGAGGGATAGGGTTATCCTCAAATATTTATTTTCGCGATAAATACATTGATAATCTAATTATTCCGAAATAATCCGCATTAATTCGGAAAATTTCGCCCTTATAGACGTACAATTAGTGGTTTATTGAATTGATTTTCTAGAATATTTTGAAAAAGGCTTTGAAACCCTGGCGTTTAATCAATCTACATCTTTGTAATATGGATTAATTTGGAATATTTCGGATTATTCTGAGATATTTCCCAAAAATAGTTAGTCTCTAACACACCGGACTGAATAACCTGAACTTTTCATTTCCTCCTTAGGAAGAAAAGCACCATATATATTATATATAGCAAAACTCCATGCTTTGTAAGGATGACACTCTGTGGCAGTCCACCACTTGCCTATCTTGCCTAAATTGAAGAAATGATACGGATCCTCACGATGGCCACCTGGTAGTGCTTTGAACCCATGAATATCTGATGCATATATATTAGGATCACGCCAATGAGTCGTCCCTGTTTCTTTAAGATCTCCACCTATCCTGTTTTCATAACCTTCATCATTAATCAGTCTATCCCATTCGGCATAGGATGGGATGTGCCAACCGACAGGAGTTAAATTTCGTTGATCGGTTACTGCATACCAGTTGTAAAGCTTTCCGTATATATATTCGTTGGCAGGATCATTATCATAGAAACACCAGGCAGGTTTACCATTTTCACAAGCACTTTTCCACTCAACGGATGACTTTGCCTCCGGAATTACATCACCGTTGCGAAAATGGCCGATATTAAGATTTTCAGCTGTCCAAACCTGTTTCCATATCTTAATAGATTTATAAGTATCATCGTTCGTGATAAGCAATCTTTCGGCCAGTATATTCTTAAATCGGGCAATCACAGATACCATGACAGCCCTTTCTTTTGTGTCAGAAGTTTTCGATAATGCCCACTCGTATTTGGCAATGCTCTCTCTAAGCTGTTGAGTCGTCAACTTAGCAGTTTTATTTCTCAAATCTTGCGTTGTCATGCTCATCTGTGTAATACAGTATTTATTACTAATTCGATTGTTCAACAAATATAGCAAAGCTATTAATATATAGTATCTTATATGAGGTATTTAATTCAAGGTAATAAATATGAGGTTTTATTTCTTTTTTTGTATATGCCAAAGGAGAAACTTCAAATTCAGAACGAAGACCTCAAACGTTTGGGTGACCGGATTCGTGCCTTGCGGATTAAAAGGGGATATAGTAATTATGAGAGTTTTGCTTATGATCACAATATCGCCCGTGCTCAGTATGGTAAATATGAGAACGGCGAAAATCTACGATATACAAGTCTTTTGAGAGTGATAAAAGCTTTAGGTGTCACTGTGCAGGAATTTTTTTCAGAAGGCTTTGAATAGCTCAACCTATATTAATTTTTCTTGAGAAATCAATTGTCCTCAAAGGATATTCCTGGCATTTCTGATTAAATGCACAAGGCGAGAATCAATACATCGTCAATATTACTAGAATATTGTTAACCGCAATTCAAATTGCTTTTGCAGAATAAACCCAGATTAATCCGAATAAATCCGGAATTTTCCATTATTCTACTGAAACTCTTTTGAAAATAAATATATGAAATTCAGTTTAATGTATTAATTTACAAGTATTTTAATACATTAGTTTATAAAATATACCTACCATGGAAAATCCTTTTGATTTGCTTGACCAAAGACTTCAGGCTATCGAATTGAAGATAGATAGCCAGGTCCATAAAATGGGAAACCAGGACAAATTGTCTCAACCTTCTAGTACTTGGATTACAACTAAACAGCTTGCCCAGCATTTGGGAATATCGACGGCAACTATAACTAATATGCGTGGATCGAAAATTCCATTTTATAAGATCGGCGGTCGAATTCTCCTCAAACGAGAAGAAATAGACGAGTTCATTCAGAAAACCCGACATAAGACCGGTGGTGAATATCTGAATGAATATTTGACAAAGCATCATTGAAGAGATCAGTCTTCAACATCGGTTTTTAATACCATGGAAGAAACGATTATGGAAAACAATCACGAAGTGCAGATCCATAATAATAAGGACAGGGTTTATACTGAATTAAAACAGATTCGTATGCTTCTTTCCGATCTTTCTTTTTCGACGACGACAAAAATCGATTAATAAATGAGAGTAAAAAACCAGATTAATAATGATCAAATCAGCTATATTTTTATATATTTGATCTAAAATGAGTTAAGTGCTTATTGAATCTGATATAGAAGTTCTATGTCCTAATTGTGGATCAAAAATTGGGACAAAAAGCAAATCAATAGTTAAATGTGTTAATCCTTTATGCGATTATTTTATTAAGTTGTTTAATCAGGATAATGAGGAAGAAGCTAATGATTTCTATCTTTTAACACCAAGCAAACTGATTAAGCATAAATTCAAAGTTGCAGATAATTATATAGCTGTAGCTTACTGTGAAAGTACTAGCCAATTCGAAGCTGATAATATATTCAATTTTATTGAGCCTGAAGCACTTCAGATAATCCAGGTTGGGCTAAGTGAAAAATTGAAGATACCAATGTCAATTTATATATTATTTAAAGATATCAAAAATTCTGAAATCTTCAAGAACAAAGTTGATATATTGACGACTGCAGATGGGGTTTTTGGAAGGATCAATCCTTTTCATAAGGATGCATATCATTGTCTTTGGTGCAAGACTATTAGAAATTCCGTAATTGGCGAACATTATTGTACTCAATATGATTGTCTTGTAACCAATAAAACTTTCAATTTGCCAAATCCAGTTAGTACATGGGGACCTTGTTGGTCCGGATTAGTTGACTTTGCTATACCAATTGTTATTAACAACTTAGTTGTTGCAGTATTTACATGTGGTCAAATTAAGGTTGGACAAAAGGAATACGATGAAATTCTTTACAATAAATGTAAAAAGGTTTCCGAGGAGTTAAGAATTCCTCATGATGAGTTAAGTGAAACTCTTAATTCAAATACTCAATACAAAGCCAATAATGAAGCTGAGATAATTTCGATGCTTAAGTCTTATGAGGATCAAGTCAAGATTATAAGTACTATTGTAGAAAACAGATATTGGGCTGAAAGGAATTTAAGTGAATCAAGTTTTTTAACAGAATTATATTCAAGTTTTGCTATTTTAGAGGATAGTACAAAGATTTGGAAAGTAGTGGAAATGGTTTTAAACAGGATAAACGAATACGCGCATTTCAATTATTCTGCTATCTTTATAAGTGCAAAAAGAAACAATGTTTTCGATTTGAAAGGCAAATCACTCAAAATTGAAAATGTTATTAGACAGATTGAACTCGATGAACAGTTAGTAAATAAATTATTTAAAACCGAGAAACTCTTCTTAATTAAAGATCAATATGCCACAGTGTATCCAAAACTTTTTCAAACGGTTTTGGAATTCTTGAAAATTAGAACTGCAAACAGTATGCTAATGTTCACATTTAGGTATGATGATACTCACCTTGGTTTTATAATTTATGCAGATAGAACCGGTTCACAAGGTCAAAATAATTCTGGCGTTATAACAGATAAGCGAAAATCATTTATGGAAGAAGCTAGTCGTGAGATTCGTATGGAAGTGTACAATGCATTAAATAAGGCTAAACTTAAGAATACTATTATAAGTCTTAATAGGCAAAAGGAAAAAATTGAAAAGGCTGAAAAAATCCGAGAACATGAAACCAAAGCGCCCTTAGCCTCAATTCAAGCAAATGCATTTTTTGTACTAAATAACATTAACGAACCTTCAGCGACTTCGAAAGAGAGAAGACTTAAAGAAATTATTTCTGATGCAGAAATCTGTTCGTTCTTGTTTAAGGAAATAAGAATACCTACAAAGGAAGAATTTAATAACAACTTAATTAGTATTTCTCCGGGAAACATTATCGATGAAGTAACCAAATTCATCAAACGAGAAATTGAACGGAAGTCAAAGTTATTTATCCAAGAATTGCCAAATCAAATTGAATATGATTATAATATTTCTTCCAGAATTAATATAATTCAGATCGGTTCGACATCTCGAACTGCTGTTCATCCTTACCTTCTAAAAAGAGCTTTCTATAACCTTTCAATAAATGCTGTAAAATACTCAGCAGCGAAAAATGGCGAATTAAGAATTCAACTATCTGAAAAAGGCACAAACATATGCATCCTTTTTGAAGATAACGGGATTGGAATAAATGAGGAAGATGTACCATTTATTTTTAATATGGGATTTAGGGGTGAGAATGTTAGAAGCAAATATAATGGTGAAGGTATGGGATTAAACATTGCTAAAGAAATTATTGAAGCTCATTCTGGTACATTAAAATTGAGGAATAACAGAAATCCTACGATTTTTGAAATACTTCTGCCACATCAAACTATATCAAAGACATACTCCACCATTGATCATAATATTTTACGAAACGACACCTTTAAAAAGCACTAATATATAGTAGTATGAAAAGTATTTATTTTTCCTTGTTTGCGGATGATGATAGTAATTTTGTGCGTGCAATCGCGGATAATTTTAAATACGTTTTTTTAACACACAATATTCAATTCGAAATTTGCATGGGGATTGAGGAGTTAGAAAATCATATCATTCCAACTCAGATGAGCAATGAACTTCTAATTGCAATTCTAGACTTATGGTTTTTTGATAAGGATAAAAACGAGAATAATGAAAATGAGGGATTTGAAATGTTCCAGTCAATTAGAGAAAAATGGCCTAATTGTTTTGTTATCATCCTAAGTTGTCATCTTAATAATGGTATTCGAACAAAACTCGCACCATATCAGAATATTGCAATCATAGATAAAGCAATATCCACTTCTAAACTTCTTGAAATAATTGAGGAAAAAATTAAATCAATGGGCTTATGAATAATTTCTGGATAGGAGTTATTATAACTCTAACTGGGAAGATTATAATTTCTCTTTATGCACTCATTTTTCTTGAGGAGTTATATATCAGCATTAGGCGATTTATAAATTGGCTACCATTCGGAATTAGTTTGGCATTTAACTCAGGTTATTTAATCGTTTTTTTAACTAAAGCTACAAACGAGAGTGTAAATACAATTCTTATTGTATTTATTACGCTTTTATTGGGTTTAATGTCAGTTGTTTTAGAAAACAACTTGTTTGTTTTGTATTCTGCATGGAAAAAGGGAAATGACAAAGCAATTAGAAATATTTCATATATTTTATATTTTATTTGCTTAATTATTAGCTTTTTCCCTTTCTTTTATTATTATTCATTAACAAAGATTAGGATGATTCCAACCATCTCAATCGGATTGTTTATTTACCTTATTTATTGCTACTCATTTGTAATTATAAGAAATGCCGCAGAAACAAGTCTGAGATTGAAACTAAAACAAATTCTTGTTTCATTTAACAGGCATTCATTTTCGGTTTTCTCTGAAGAATATGATGATGAATTTTACTCTAAAGCATCGGTTAAAGAGTTAGAATTACGTTTAGAGGTAGTTAATAAGACATTACGACATTTGCAATTTTTCTTTCCTGAATCAAGCGGAAACGTTTTACCAGGTGTAAAAAATGATATAGTACCAGTAAAAAGAATTAAAAATATATCAAATGAACTTGTAGCTTCTTTATTGAATGAAACCTATTTAACACGTGGCAAGTTACATATTTTAATTGGAAACGATGCACAAGCATTGGAGGGTTATGACATTGTTAGTTATAAAAGCTCAAAAGAAGTGGCGGATTCATTAAATAAAAGAAGGCATCTTTTAAGAAGGCACTTATAAAATTAGGAATGAGAACAATATTATGCCATATAAAATAACTAGGTGTTATTGAAAAATGACTTTAGATTGTTAAATGAGGACCTTTTTAAATTTAACTTTAGATATTGTTCAAGCCGATATTTTAAATATATTCAGTAATGATTGAACGGTGGAATTCAACCAAGATAATCAAGTATAATGCATAAAATGAGAAATTTGTAATACTGGGTTTACAGTCTTCAACGGACTTCATCTTGGAATTTGTTTGCAAGATCATACAATGTTAAAAATTGCTAGAAAACGCAGTGTAAGCTGACACTCAAAATTGAAATAATTTCGATCATGATGAGATTAAAGTACATTTATCAGATTGCCATTCCGGCAGATATTTGACTTTCAATTTTGCTTAGATGTGCATTTTCTCCAAATCCTTTTGCATAGTTACGTTATCGGTGACCGCTTTTTTTAAATATATCTCGGAGCAAGGTGATAAAGAATGTTTATTGAAAAAGGCAGCCTAAAGCTGCCTTCCCAAAACCGCCCCATGAAGGACGGACCCTAACTAACTACTGAGGAACTAAATCACTATATTTTGATTTTAAGACAAGTTAAACTGGTTCGCTACAGTTTCTTTGTTAGTTATTTATTCAGTTTCCGCTTTTTAATTACTGCTATCATTTGAAGGCGCTTATAGGACGAACCATATCTTACCATGAGGATTAACCTCCAAAATAATCAGTTTACTAAACTTCAAAAACATTAGTAGATACGCCCATCTTCTTCCACTAAATGAGAAACTGATGATGCTCTGAATTGAACTATAGTACTAGGCTTTATTACCTGTTTTCCTGTTATCAGAAAATCAGGGCTTAATAAAAATTGCTGTGTCGACAGGCTTATTGATTTCTGCATTTATAATTGTGCTTGTCATATCAATTTGTCCACCCATATTAATGTTTGTTTTATAGGGGAAAAAGTATCCATCAAGCGATTTATAATCCGAGTAGGTAATTACATTTTCAACCATCTGACCCTGCATATCACCTTTTGTTAAGGCTTGTACCAGGTAACCTGTGACAGGATCAAAAAAGTAGATATTTTCAGTATTATCTGGGCTGGTAACTTTCAATTTGAAAGCTTCAGCGCCATTGATGGTCTCTTTACCAAGAAATTCAGCTTTATAACCTTTATCAAAAACAAGAAATGGAGCTCCAATGTAAATTTGATCTTTTGAAGAATTGTACTGTTCTGCCGGCATATCTTCAGCAGAGCCACTACCTGCCATTGGATTTATTAACCACCCGCCTTTGTCGGTGATGCATGTAATAATTTTATTACCCATAGCATCCATTTCCGTTTTATTGCCTTTACCGTTAAGGGTAGTGGTTTTTGAAATCATTTCCATTCCCATCACTTGTGTTTTACTTTCAATGTAAAGGGAGTTTATTGTACTTATTTTTTCTTTACCTCCAATGGCTTTAACGTACTTTGCGATAATTTCATCAGCAGTTTGAGCTGAAGCGAAGGCACTTAAAATAAAAAGAGCAGCGACGATAAAAATTGGTCTTGAATTTTTCATAGCATTTGATTAAAAGGTTTGTATAATTTCTTTGGTTATTGGTTAATTTATTTTCATTTAGTTTTATTAGGGAAATAAAACTTGTCTAAGAACCGATAGCGTTCTTCCAGGTTTTTGTCTGCTTTTTCAAAGGTATTCAGCTTAATTTTTATAAACAGGTGCAATGTCCTCTTTTTATGCAGGATAGAGCATAAAAATCCAATCAACAAGCCTGTCAAACCATGAGTCCACAGGTAAATTTTGAGGTTTGTTTCCAACAAATCCATGGTTACCCTTTTGGTAAATATGAACTTCTACTGGTTGTTTTGCAGCAAGCCATTTGCTAATAAAATTGAAACTATGCTGAATGGGCACCAGTTCATCATCTACAGCAGCTGAAACAAATAAGGGTGTTCTTACTGTTGGAATTTTTGTACAAGGAGCAAGAGCTTCACCATAACCATATAAAGTTGCTACAAAATTCGGCCTATTTTCATCAGTTGCATTGCAAACCACATTCATAGCTACTGTACCTCCGGCAGATGATCCTTCAAAACCGATTTTATCAGGATCAATGTTGTATTCTATAGCATGGTCACGAACGTATTTTACTGCGGTTAATCCATCCTGAGTTGCGAGCGGCATTAAGGGAGCACTTACCGAATCCAGCAGTTTCCAATCCTTCGTCTGCAACATTTTCTGAATGTAAGGATGAGCCGGATCTTCATGTACCAGACGATATTTTAGTACAAACGCTGTAATACCTTTCTCATTTAATCGCCGAGCAACAGCTGAGCCTTCACCATCAGTGACCAAATAATGATAAGCACCACCAGGAGCAACAATTACCGAAATGCCATTAGGTTTCTCAGGCAAGAATACAGTAATTGTCGGGTCAGTAACATCCATTAAAAAACCACCGCCCATATTTTTTTCCTGCCAGTTCCAGTTTTCCGATCCTGGAGCTTTGCCAGGATATAGACGTATAACCTGTTGGGAATTCAAATCAGATGAAGCCATCATGATTATTAATCCAAAAATTGAAATACACAATTTTATCATAGTGCTGTATTTAATATTTGTTATTGATATATTATTTTTTCAAAAATTGGATTTATCATTCAACGGCTATTTTTAAATTGCTGGTTTTTAATTCTTTCGAGGAAACCGAAATAATAATTTCTCCTTTTGTTTTTAAAGGACGTATTATAGCTTGTGCTTTCCCCATATAGGTGGTTAACTCCTTATTATTGACACTTGTCATATCCCTGGGATTTGCGTTACCGGTAGCGATAAGTTCACCATTGCCGTTGACGTCTATCATTATTTTTACAGGTTCGAGCATAACCACTTGTCCCTTTTGATCGACTACTTCAATAGTTATAAATGAAAGATCATTTCGATCTGCTTTAAGCGTATCCTTATCCGCTGTCAATTTAATCGACTCAATTTTGCCAGGCGTTGACAAAGTTTTACGCGCAACTTCTTTTCCGTCTTTTAACGCTACAGTAGTTAATTCACCAGGCTCATAGGGAACCTCAAAAACCGCAATATACTGATCGCTTTCTGTTATTGTTTTTTCTCCAATCAACTTACCGTTCAATTCCAGCCTAACCTGTGGTGATTTGGAAAATATACGAACCTGCAAGGGTTTACCTTCGTAACCCTTCCAACTCCAAACCGGGTATTCCCTTGGCCATCCCCATGCAGAAACTTCCTCAACGCAACCCTCGGGAATTGGCTCATGTACATTCATTTCAAGCAGACTCCTGTCCCATAGAACATCACGATAAAGCCCCTGTGGTTTTTTATTTCCGATTAAATCCAAATCTCCACACCACGAAATATAGGCAGGCCAACTCGAAGGCGTCCTGGCCATATAATCAAATATCAATTTGGGATCTATTCCTATCGGTATGCCATCGTAGATTTGGAACTGAGGTTTATTGGGACTCTCTTCTTTTTTGACATATTTTGAATTACCGACCTCAGTTTCTCCGATGTAATCTAATGCTGACCAAACAAAATCGCCAATTACATAGGGCCTTCTCTCCACATCTTTCCAACTTACATAGGCCATCCCAGGATATGATTCAGATGCATACATTATCCGATCGGGGTATTTTTGATGATCCTCTTCATATTTCGGTTGCATATAGTTGTAACCTGCAACATCAAGAATTTCAAAGTAGTATTTAGTGTTCTCCCAGCCACCATGTATTAAAAAACTGGTAACTGCTTCTGTGACCGGCCTTGTTTCATCTAAACTCTTTACTTTATCAACAAGTTTTTTACCTGTTTGAACTCCTTCAGTAATACTCTTATTTGGAATTTCATTTCCAATGCTCCACATGATAACGCTCGGATGGTTCCGGTCGCGCATGATCATAGCAGTCAGGTCGCTTTCCCACCATTCTTTGAAAAAACGCGAGTAATCATTGCGGTTTTTGTAGTTTTCCCACATATCTGTAAACTCATCAATAACCAGCATACCCAGTTCGTCGCAAGCATTCAAAAATGCTTCCGATGGGGGATTATGCGCACAGCGGATGGCATTGTATCCGTTAGCCTTCATCAGTTCAACTTTTCTCCATTCAGCCCTTTCAATAGCAGCAGCTCCAAGGTAACCATTATCATGGTGCATACATCCGCCTTTCAGTAAAACCTGTTTACCGTTCAGGAGGAATCCTTCTTCAGCTGAAAATTCCAGGGAACGAATTCCAAAAGTCTGATTGCATATATCTGAAGTTTTATTGTCAACTCTAATAATAACCTCTGCATTATAAAGAGCAGGGGATTCAAGTGACCATAAATCAGGATTTGATACATTCACCTGGTTTTCGGCAATTTTCTCCGATTTTGCCGGAATTACAATGGTTTGTGTTGAAGAACCGGACAGTGTCCCTTTTTTATCTTTTATGTTTATGGTAATTTTGGCTTCTACATCAGTGGCTTTTTCATTTTTAGCAGTAACTTCAAGTTTCACCAAAGCTTTTCTGGAGGTAATTTCCGGTGTTGTAATTTTTGTTCCCCAAACACCAATATGTACGGGATTGGTTATGATAAGATTTACATTCCTGTATATTCCCGAACCGCTGTACCAACGTGAGTTATTACCGGTATTATCAACTTTTACGGCAATAATATTTTGTTCGCCGGCAGGGTTTAACAAGGAGGTTATATCAAACCAGAAAGAGGTATAGCCGTTTTTGTGAATTCCTGCTTTCTTACCGTTAATCCAAACTTCGGTTTCCATATATACACCGTCAAACTTCACAATAGCAGTTTTACCCTCATCTGCTTTATTAAGTACAAAACTTTTACGGTACCATCCCGTACCACCTATTACATGTCCTGTTCCATTTCCATTACCTGGTGACTTCCTGGAAAAAGGGCCTATCTGGTTTTCCGTATCTTCTCCTTGTAAACCTGCCTGCCTGTCAGGCAGGTCCATTATACTAAAATCATGCGGGAGGTCGACCATCATCCATTTTGAATCGTCAAAATCAGGTTTTTCTGCAGTGGTTATAGAATCCCTAATGAACTTCCAACCCGTGTTGAACAATTCATTCTTCCTGGTAATAGGGTTATTCTTTAATGAACAACCGGTAGAAAAAACACCACAAGAAAGAATGAGATATAATAAGAGATGTAAATACGTTTTTTTCATACTATATTTATTATGCCTTATTTATTTTACAGTAAGCTGTACTTTGTCGTTTCTGGCAGATGATGGGCCTACCATTATTGTAAAATCGCCGGGTTCTACTTTCCAGTTATAGTTGATATCATAATAGGCCAGAAGATCAGGTGTTATGGTAAAGGTCACGGTTTCAGACTGACCTGGGTCCAGCCATATTTTTTTAAAACCTTTCAGTTCTTTTATAGGGCGTGATATTGAGGAATAATCATCCTGTATATACATTTGAACTACTTCAGCGCCGGTGCGTTTGCCAGTATTTTTTACATCAATGCGCACGGATACCTGCCCATCCGCTTTCATTATTGTATCACTGATGATGAGATTGCTGTATTCAAATGTAGTATAACTCAATCCATAACCGAAGCTGAACAGGGGACTTACATCCAGTCCCAGGTTATATCCGCGCCTTGAGGAGGGTTTATAACTGTAATAAGCCGGAATGTGGCCTGCGCTTCTGGGGAAACTGATTGGTAATTTACCACTCGGGTTTATCTTGCCAAAAAGAGCATCGGCCATGGCATATCCGCCTTCCTGCCCTAAAAACCAGCATTGCATTACAGCAGGAACAACTTCTGCAAGGTGGCCTATACTTAACGGAGGCCCGCTATTTACAAAAGCACAGGTTGGTTTGCCAAGCGCCACAATACGGTCAATCAGTTCATTTTGTCCGTTTAGCAGATCAAGTGTTGGCAAATCACCGGGGGCTGAGGTGGCATAACCTTCACGACTTGTTGCTTCGTTGGCACCAACAAACAAAACAACAACATCGGCTTTTCGGGCGGTTTCAATGGCTTCGGAAATCCGCTTCTCATTTTCTGCCTGGGGTACGAGACGTATATCTAAAGGGAATGGACTATTTACATCGGTTATTTTTATGCCTTCGGAATATAGAACCTTTATCTTATTCCCATATCTTTCCTTAATGGCCTGTAGCGGTGAAATGCACACCTTGGGCGTGGAAGAATAGCCTCCCAAAATGCACCGGTCAGCATTAGGGCCAATCAATGCTATGGTTTTCACTTTATTCGAATCGAGTGGCAAAAAGTTATTTTCGTTTTTCAGTAACACCATTGATTCGCAAGCCGCACGATAGACTACCTTGCGGTTAGCTTCACAACCTGTGAATTGTTCAGCTTTTTCGGGATCAACATAAGGGTTTTCAAACAATCCCAGCCGGAACTTTTCTGTCAAAATCCGAAGAACAGTTTGATCGATCTCTTTTTCCTTAATTTTACCTGCAGCCACATATTCTTTCAGGTATTTAAACCCTTCCATATCGGGTAGTTCAACATCTATTCCTGCTTTAAAGGCCATGAGACCTGCCTCGGCCATTGAAGGGGCAACCATGTTAACATTTTTAAGGTCGGAGATAGCATAATAATCAGCTACTACCAAGCCTTTAAATCCCATTTCATTCCTCAGAATATCCTTAAGCAATCTTTTATTGGCATGTGCTGGTATGCCCCATAATTCGTTGTAAGTTACCATCACATTCATCACACCGGCTTCCCTGATACAAGCCAGGAAAGGTTTAAAAAATACTTCCCGTGCGACTCTTTCATCCATAAAGCTTGGCGCTGTGTTATTTCCCCCTTCGGGTTGCCCGTGAACACCAAAATGTTTCAAAGTAGCCGCAACATGGTCGCCATCGATATAAATACCATCACCCTGATAAGCTTTAACCTGGGCTACTCCCAGGCGTGAAATCAGGAAGGGGTCTTCTCCCATGGTTTCTTCAGTACGACCCCATCTTGGGTCACGTACCACATCAACAACAGGGGCTAAAGCCTGATGGCCACCACGGTACCGAATTTCTTTTGCAACGATTGAAAAAACATCTGAAATCAGTTTTTCGTTCCATGAGCTTGCAAGGCTCATCGGAACCGGAAAGCTGGTAGCATCTTGTGACTGTTGACCGTGAAGACCTTCTTCATGAGAAATCACCGGTATTCCAAGCCGTGTTTCTTCAACAAAAAACTTTTGTATTTTATTATATTGTATTGCCGCTTCTTTTGGCGAAAGAGTGGGGTGGAACCCGGTAGCATCGGGCCCCAGATCTTCATTTAACCGCGCCAGAAAACCAATTCCGTCAGGAAGTACTTTTCGTGCTTTCTCAATATCAAATTCACCGTTTGTGAAAATGGTAGTTTTACCTATTTCACCTCTCCACATACATTGCATCTGCATAAGTTTCTCATCAAGGGTCATTAGACGCAGCAAATCCTGAGCACGCTTTTCAGGTGAAAGATTTTTGTTTTTATAGTCAGGTTGCTTTGAACAACTCAGAATGAGCATAATGCAACATAGTATTAATAGCAATTGATGGTTTTTCATTTTTCTGTTATTTATTATAGTCGGTTTAATATTCAATTATTCGTAATCTTCCAGTTTCCACTCATCTTTCCAGTAAATATTAGGAACTCCATTTTCCCATGTTATCGGCAACCATACATAGGTGGCACTATAAGTGACATCCCATTCAGTTCGTTTATCCTGTGTTCTGTTTAGCAGGGTAACCTTTTCAAAATTGCGTTCTTTTGGTTTATGTCCTTTATAGGTTTCGTGGATCTTTTTCAATTCGGATTTTGGGCTTTCGGTGCCGCATGCCAGAGGCATCCACCTATCGGCCATTACTACATAAAGATTCTTTTTGCCTGGAATTTTTATTACTTCTGTAATCTGTGAGCAATATGAAGTATGCGTAGTGTCAGTGGGATGTGGATTGCCTAAATCTGTATACACATCATGGTAACTTTCAAAGGTTGAAATTAAGGATTGGTTTGGCATGTATCCTGTCGTACCGGATGTATACATATAATGTTTTCCGTTCGCTATAAAATGGGTTGGTGCTTCCCTTGTTTCAGGTGGGATCAATCCTGAAAAATGGACCGAAAAATTTTCGGTTACGGACGTAAAGTCATCGCTAAGTTCAGCACAAATCATTTCATAATGTGGCCGTTCGAACCAGATGTACCCTTTTCCGGTTTCTTCGTCCACATATAAATCGAAATCCCCGCTTTCAAATCCATTCGGCCTGAAGCCTTTGTTTACTATGGTATAAGGCCCTAGAAGATCATCGGCAGTGAGGACGGTCATAAACTGGCCGTCGTTACCCAGAAGTTTAATCCAGCACACGTATTTTTTGGATTGTTTGTTGTAAATGATATGTGGGCGATCCATTCCCTGTGAAGGATTTATTGGCGAAAAGGGGTCGAGCGTATCCGGAGGTATGATCAGCCCCTGATCTTCCCAGTTATAAAAATCTTCTGAAGTATAGCAGCGGATACCATAGGTCCATATGTTACTACCGGCTGTTGTGAATTCTTTGTTTTCACCATACCAGTAATAGGTGCCATCTTTATAAAACACTGAAAAGCCATGTGCCTGAATAGGTTTTCCTTCCGTATCAAGCCATGTTTGGCCCGGGAGGATTGAGCTGTATTTCTGATCGTTCTTTTCGTGCTGTTTTGTGAATGATTTGCATGATGTAATTGTTATGCATAATGTTTCCATTGCCAGAAGGATCACAGTTACAAATGAATATGTTTTCTTCATTTTAAAAAGTATTGGACGTTTTGTTTATGAATCATAGAAATAACATATTTTCTCCTTCGTGTAGCTCATAGGTTTTTACGTTCCAGACAAACATTCCTTTTGTATTTGAAGGCATTACGATGGTTGCCTGTAAATGATCGATTTCCATTCTGTAATGAACTTTTAATTTTCCATTCGTGTGTGGAATTTCCCCTCCTATTTCATGAATGTCAGACAAATGGGGCTCAATTCTTACTTTGGAAAACTCCGGAGCGTCACTGTTAATACCCAGGATGATGCGGAAAAATTCTATATTCGGGCTGGAACCCCAGGCATGACAATCAGAGCGGGTTTCATTTACATCAGAAGTTTCAGCCCATGTTGTCAGGCCCATCAGTATATTTTTTTTCCATCTCCCTAGCCATTTCAGGTGCGGACAAATCTCCTTTTTATTGTACTTTTAGAAATCATTGAAGTTTTGAAAGAATGATAAATGATAATTGAATATCAATTCGTTATTATCATTCTTTCTTTTCAATAATTTAACTTTAAACAACTTCAATCATTATTTTACAACAACCTTTACCCTGTCAAGATTGGCTACCTTAGTGTTCAGAGCATTTTTATCTCCATTTCTCTCTGAAGCTACCAGCAACATTGGGAAAAAAGTACCCTTATCATTGAACTTATGCTTTGTAACAATTTCTACATGTGCGCCATTGTTTTTTACTTTGGCATTTTTTAAATCGAGGACATCTTTGTAAGTTTCGGAGTTGTCAAAATCCCATGCTGCAGATACCAGTATGCCTTTATCTTTCGGAATTTCAATAACTGCCTTAAAAGTAACGGTCTGCCCTACTGAAATGTCGGCCCGTTTTTTCCCATTTATGGTAATGTTAACAACAGGCTGTATTCCTGCACGTTCATCGGCAGTTTCAGGAACAATTACCTGACCTTCCTCTATTTTATAATTGGTTGAAGCTGCCGGGGGAATGCCTTTTTCCACCCATAGGCTCAAATCGAGAAGTGATTGTTGAAGTATGCCCATATAAAGAAAAAACAAGCCCTCGTTTTTTACATGTACTAAGTATGAATGGGCAGCATTATCCATATACCATAACCGGAAATTATCATCTGTTTGGTCTTTAAGGTTTTCGATTACACGCTGGCGGTACCAGTCGGATTGCCATGGAAAAGCTTCACTGTCCCATAAAGAGCCCAGTAAAATCATTTTTCCCTTGAATTTTCCTGTCGGTACGGAACCCGCGGCGCCCATGGCAAACATAGGTCCCAACAGCATAGGGCGTTGAGGATAAAGGGGATTGCCATCTTTATCCCGGAACTGGTCATAAACATAATAGGATTTATCGGGTACCTGATGGCGATGATAGGTTTGAACCGCCAGGAAGTTGGAATTATCAACCTGCACTTCATCGCCTGGTTTTATTTTAGCCAGGATATCCAATGGATTGGTTGGTGCGAGAGCCACTTTATCCCCTGAAACTTTCGTGATCTGAAGGCTTGATCCCGCCGCAGCACCGGTTTTAATAATCAAATCGCCACCCAGGAAGTTTACGTCGGGCATAATATCTTCTAACCAGTAAGCTTCGGGTTTTTCGCCCTGGTCGCCTGTGTTTTTCCAGGCTTTATCAGCGCTACCCCGATCTTCGGGAGAAGCAGGATTGCATAGGCCGGATTTAACAGCTTCATCGTAGCCAATAGCTGCTTTGATTTTGGAAACTTTTTGAATTCGGGCATTTAAAAGCGATTTAGGGGGATTGTATCCCAGATAGCCAGGTTTATTCCAGAAATCTTCTGTAAAATAATTTCTATCGATCATTACAACACTGCTGTATAAAACCAGGAAGCCGTGTATTCCCATTGTTTGCCAGGCATACCAGGCTTTAGGGGGAAACCCCATACGGGTAACTTCTTGTAAGGCTTCCTTCTCTTCCTGGTTGAGGCCGGCGTACATGTCACCGCTTCCTCCCGGTTCTATGGCATCCAGGATTTGGGGAAATTTATCATTTAAAATACGCATGGCATGCATTCTTATGGTAAAGCAATTTGGGATTGCCATAGGTGACCCCATTACATAAGGAACAGCCCCGTCCCAAACGCCCTCTGTGTTCTCAATTCCCCCAACAGTGCGATAGGCCCCGCCGCTGCCGCCAAAAAGATAACCGTAAGGTCGATTGCCCCCAAACAGTTCCTGTGCAACCATCCGTGAAAAATCAGCTGATGCTGCATTGGCCCGGTAAGCCCCAATTGTGCCATCGCTAAGGTCAGTATTGGTAAAATCTGTTTTACCCCCGCCATTGGTTTCAATAAAGTAAGCGCCATGGGTAACACTAAATCCAATCATACTTTCTTCACCTGTCATCTCTGCCATAGACATTGCTATGTTCTCATTGTCAGGAAACGGTGTAACATATTGAAAAAAACGTCCTTCATAAGTTTCATTTGAAGGAAAATAGAATGAAAAACGGGTATCGGTCCCCTTAAACCCCCCATGTACATAACGGAACCGAAAAGGTTTGTCCCTCCATTCGTCAATATCCACATAAGGATTTTTAAAAACTGTATCTTTTGTTTCAAATGTAAAGGTTTTACCTGTGAGGCTGTTTTGTGCCTTACATACAAATCCTGCAGCAAAAGCTGCGATGATTATTAAAATTTTCATTTTTTTCATATAGGTTTTACTTTAATATATTGTATATCTTACCAGTCCTTCTTTTTTACAATAGATATATAATTAGATAGCAGGCTTTTAGGCACTGCTTCAATTAATTCATCTATGTCCCATGGTCCGTCATCCTTCTTAATGGAAGCCGCTTCAGCGGGCTCGGTATATAAAGTTACCCGTGAATCCCCGGTTACTGTGAACACGGCACCGTTTATAAACTCAGCCTCTTGTGTACACAGATAGGCGACAAAAGGAGCTGCTTTATCAGGAGCAGCATGGGCCTCTTCAATTGCCTTAAGCTTTTCCTGGTCCATTTTTTTAGCACCAAGAATTGCCTCTATTTTTTTCTTAGCAATAGTGAAATTTAGAATATGCCCGGGCGAAGCCGTTTGCGGGCAGATTGTATTAACTGTAATGCCAAACTGGTTTAGCTCCTTGGCGGCAGCTTTACTGAAACCTACAAGGCCAGCATTAGCGGCGCTATATACTGTAAGTCCAGCCAGCCCAATCCAGGCATCGGACGAAACGTTTATAATACGGCCAAATTTCTGCTGAACCATGTAAGGGATCGCGTGTTTCATTGTATTATAAGCGCCTTTGAGTTTTGGTATCATAAGATGATCCCAGTCTTTTTCAGTGGTTTCAACAAGCATTCCTGAACCTAAACCGGCAGCGTTATTGATAAGAATATCAATTCTGCCCCACTTTTCGATGGCAGTCCGGATCATATTCCTACTTGTTTCATGATCCGATACATCCCCAAAGAAAGGCAGGGCATCCCCGCCCGCATTAATAATTTCTTTGGCGGTACTTTCAGCATCCCCGCTAAGTGAATTATATCTTGCTTTTTCTGCATCGGTCAAAATGTCCAGGTTCTCAATTATTCCTGATTTTGGTTTGCGGTTATTGGTCAACACTTTAGCGCCTTCACGGGCCAACACCAAAGCGATTCCTTTACCTACACCTTGTCCTGAACCAGTTACAACGGCAACTTTGCCTTCTAATTTGTTTGTCATAATAATCAAAATTTTGGAAATGGATTATTACCCATCCGGGTTATTTTGCAGGTGAGGCAGACATACCATAATAATGCTTCCATCATAATTACTGTTTTAAAGAATTAAAGGAAAATACAATTTTATCACCTTTACTTATCCCATTTTCATTAAAGATGTCAATAGTGAAATAGTAATCAAGTGTGGAGTTGAGGCTGTGTATTGTTAGCGAATCAGCGCCCATGACCTGGTAGTTCTGGTACAATTTATCCGGCGCTATTCCATAACGGATATTATACCCGGTGGCACCGGTCCGTTTTTCCCATTTCAGTGTAACTTTTCGTTTGTCTTCCTGATCACGGTCAACTGTAAAAAAGCGTATAGGTTGTGGTTTTTTCCCATTTCCAAAGCCAAACACCCGAAACCCTGAAATAGCAAAGTTTCCATCGGGAACGCGAATATTTGTAATACGGATATAACGGATTGTTTTCTTCTGAGGGAGGCGTATAAATTCGTGGGGGCTATCCTTAGTACTATGCGATTTGTCGATAAGTGTTTCCCAATTTTTTTTATCAGGTGACCTCTCTATCTTATATTGGTAAAAAATATTATCAGCCAGGCCTGATATATGTGAATTCTGCTCGGCAAAATTGACCTGTATGGCATACACGGATGAATTATCAGATAAATCAATCATTAGCCATTCACCGGGCTTGCCTGATTCTGCACTCCAGTAAGTACGGGCATCTTCATCTGCGGCATTCCGGCCGGGATAATCTGGCAGGGAAGATGAGACCTCAATGGCTTTACCATAAGATAGCAGCATCCACTGGGGTTGATAATCTTCGGGCCCGCTCATTTTGCGTTGAGGTAATGTATGGGGGAAGTCGCCGAAGCCGGTATAAGTGTTAAAGGTTCCGTCTTTGTCAAAAAATGCAGGCCATAAACCCATCCTTCTTTCAAAGTTATGTTTTACTGAAATTGCCATAGTTCCCATATGCCAGTAGTTTCCATATTTATCTATAAAAGTGCTGCCATGTCCGGCGCCACCCATAAAACCACCCGGTTTATAGGCAAATGGATTGTGATCTTGCCGTTTATATGGTCCTAAAGGCTTATCAGCAACATACACTGCATCATTATAGCTTTTAAATTGTGTTCCCGGGGAGGCGTATTGAAGATAATATTTTCCATTGTACTTATTCAACCATGTGCCTTCTATCCATGTATAGGTATTAACCTGTTCGTTGATTTCCCCAAAAACCTCCCATCCATTTTCTTTCAGGTTCACTCTTACCAGGTCTTCCGGTTTTCCTATCACTTCGAAGTTGTTGCGGTAATCAAGTTCAACTCCCCGGATAGGAATTGCCGGATGGCATCCCCAATAAAAATAAAGGCGCTGGTCATCATCCATAAAAAATGCCGGGTCCCAAACAGGGAAATCAAAGGAATCTTTTGCAATTTGCCATTTGCCTGACAAAGGATCGGCAGATTTATAAATAGTATTCCTTTTTTCTGAAGAGGCCATAAAATAAATGGTATCCTGAATTGCGATGGCTGTTGGCGCATAGTCCTCGGTTGGAATCTGGTCGGAACGTACAAACGACCATTCGGCCAGGTCTTTTGAATGCCAGTAACCTCCACTCATAGACGCAAAAAGATAGTACCTGTCTTTAAACCAAATTACAGTAGGATCTGCACCTTCCCTGTATGAGGGGTTCTTGTTAATCTGAAACCTGTAATTCAGGTCCATCGGATTGCAAATGGTGGATTGTCCTGCAGGAGAATTATTGTAACAGCATACGCCAATCAAAAAAAGAATTGAAGCAAGGCAAATCATGCCTAATGTATATGATCTTTTATCCATTGATTGTGTTAAAGTTTTTTCATGATTGGCTCATACTTTTATATATATTTTCTTACGATCGAGCAGATATCCTGCCAGCCAGCATAAAAGCATAAAGGAGATGGCGAAAAGCAGCGATCCAAGGTTTGCCCCCACATATGAGAAAATATTATTGTAAAGCCAGCTATTTAAAGACGTTTGTTGAACCGGGAAAATGAGTAATATCAGTAGGCCCACCATGGAAAGCATATAGATGAAAAGTGCGTTGCGGCCAAAAACCTCGAAAAACCTGACACCGGTTTTCATTCCGCGGAAATCGAGCAGGTATATTATGCAGGCCAGGATCATGCAATCAAGTCCTGAAGTGTGCAGTACGAAAGAACTGGTCCATAGTTTTTTGTTTATTGGAAAGCTGATGTTCCACCAATACGCTATAAAAAAACAGGCAAAACCAACCATGAATAGTTTGGCCAATCCCTCATAAGTACGGCCGTTCTTTTGGATATACATCCCTGCAAAGGCACCTGCAACAACAGTAACAATGGCAGGGAATGTGCTTAATATGCCTTCAGGGTCAAACGGGAAACCATCGCCAATCCATAAGTGGCCCGTTCCCATAAGGAAAGTATCCAGTTTTAAAACAGCGTTGGTTTGGATTGCCAGGGGATCTGGTCCACCACCAAAAAATACCAGCACGGGCCAGTATAATATCAGGATGGCAACACTAATCACAGCAATGGCGCGAGGCTTGAAATAATAGAAAAGGAGCGATGCAACACAGTAAGTTATTGCTATACGTTGCAATACTCCTAACAGCCTTGTTTCAGAAAAAGGGGGAAAGAGTGAGCCGGCCTGCATTTTCATCATCATTGAGTAAGGGTACATGAGCAGGTAGCCCAGTATAAAAATGATGAGGGTGCGCTTAAAAATTTTAAATAGCACTTTGGCCTGGGGTTCACTTTTCCACCTGTTCATTACAAAGCTGATTGCGGCCCCTACAGCGAATAAAAATGAAGGGAACACCAAGTCGGCACCGGTAAATCCATGCCATTTTGCATGGTCCAACGGGGCAAAAACATGGTTAAAATCACCGGGGGTGTTTACAATGATCATTAAGCAAACGGTCATACCCCTGAAAACGTCAAGGGCGATAAATCGTGATGATGTTTGTGCAGCCATTAAAGAGTTACTTTAGGATGATTGTGTTATTTTCAGTCCGTGACAAGTCAAAATTCATTGGTTACTGTAATTTGAGCCATTTTAGAAACATGTCCGTCCATTCATCAACCGCAAGCCCTTGTTTTTTTATTCCGAACCCATGCCCGCCTTTCTGAAACAGATGCAGTTCTGTTGCTTTTTGAGTTGCCACCCACTTATTGTACAAAGCAGTACAATGTGTTTGAAATCCAAAATTATCATCTGATGTACCTGCAATGAACATTGGCGGGGCATCAACCGGCACAGGGTTGTTTGAATAATATCCGACATAAGGGTAAATAGGCGCAACAAACGCCGGACGGCTAAGTGGATCGTATGTAAAAGCTACACCTGAAGCAACCGTTCCTCCTGCAGAAAATCCCATAATTCCGATTGAATCAGGGTTTAGTTTCCATGTTGCTGCATGTTGCTTCACATAAGTAATTGCGGCCCTTCCATCAGCTATAGCCATAGCTATAATTGGTTGTATTGACTTTGCATGTTCTTCTGAGCCAATCTTTCGATCCGTCATTTCTTTTGCTATATCATTTGTTTTCATATGATCAAGCCTGTATTTTAACACAAAAACTGTAATACCTTTACTATTCAACCATTTAGCAACATCGTAACCTTCGTTACCTATGGCTAGCATTAAAAATGCCCCGCCCGGGCAAACTACAACAGCCTTTCCTGTGGCAATTTTGTTTTCCGGCCTAAACACGGTTAAGGTAGGATCGGTTACATTAAATACTAAAGGGAAACCACCGCCAAGTTCGGTTTCTTTCCAGTCCCAATTCTCAGAATCCGGGGCTTTACCAGGGTATAAACGAATAACTTCCTGCGAGAAACTGTTTATAGCTAATAACAGAAGGCTAAATCCTGCAAATAAAAAAATCAATATTTTCATTGTTTTAGTTTTATGTTTTATGTTTTATCCTGAGCACCGGTTGAATCAAAAGCGGCGCTGTTTTATTTAAAAGAATAAGCGGTTTCTAGTTAAAAATCAAACGGCCTTGGGTTGTTTGGGGGAGCAACCGGCAAATATTCAAACCAGTCATAATTGGCATTGGAAACACTTTCCATATCATTACCGGTAGCATACAATCCGACATATGTTCCTGAAAATCCTCCGGCTGTTTCAGAACTTAAAAATTTAGAATCGACAATTTGAATTTCGGTATAATCATCATTCCCCTGGGAATAAAAGAATTTGTACGTTGATTTCGCCCCTTCTATTTTTAAGTTAACAGGCCCTTTTTTCAGTTCGATTTTTTTTGATTCGTAGACAACGGAACCGAACCTCAATTCAGCAACAAGATATCTTTTCCCGTTTTGTTGTTTGATCATCAGGCCAAAATGTGAGCCGTTGTTCACTAAAACGAACCCGGCTTGTTCATTTTCCTTCGCGGGATCAAATTCAACCCTGGTGGATGCTTTGAAATAAAAATCCTGTAGCCTTCTACCAACAAAAGTAGGGGAGCCTTTTTCACCTAAGTTTATTGAAGAGACTTTTAAACTTAAAAATCCTTTTCTTGCATCAAGCGAGTAATTAATATTCACAGGAGCCTGGATATAATTCCATTCAAACCCTAATGTTTGATCAGTAAACTCAGTCTTTGTTGGTTTTACAGGAAAAGGCTTTAAAGGAAGCGTAGGACAGGTCATTTTTTCTGAAAGGGTACCGTTTCCGTTCACCACTGGCCATCCATTTGTAGGCCATATTAACGGCACAAGGCAGGTTTCACGTCCTAAAATCTGATGTGAATCAAAGCCAACAGACCTGAACCCGTGACATACCATCCAGTATGATCCATCATGAGCCTGAACAATATCTGCATGGCCGACTCCCTTGATTGCAGATGATGCGCCTGCTGCATTTGCGTGTGTCAGTATCGGGTTTGCCGGATTATCAGTATACGGCCCCCAGATACTATGGCTCCTGGCAATAGTTTCCCTATGGCATTCATGGGTACCCCCTTCTGCGGCCATCAGGTAATAATACCCGTCTTTTTTATAAATATGGGGGCCCTCGGTAGCATTCTGGCCGGTTCCACACCAGATTTTACGCCCTTCGTCCAATATTTTTCCGGTTTTCAGGTCAATTTCTTTCAATATAAAAGCCTGGGATATTACATAGGATTTTCCGTCATCGTCAAAAAAAAGGCTTGGGTCAATTCCCTTTACATCTGTCCATACAGGGTCAGACCATGGGCCGGCCGGATTTTTTGCAGTAACATAAAAATTACCAACATCGCCGCCCATGCTTGTTGTAATCATGTAAAATGTGCCGTCATGGTAGCTTATGGTTGGCGCAAAGATATTCATCCCCTTAGGCAACTGCTCTTTACGGTCGATACAATGACCTATTTGTTCCCAGTTTACCAGATCTTTACTGTGAAAAACCGGAACCCCCGGAAAGTATTCAAATGTACTGGTTACCAAATAATAATCTTCTCCAACCCTGCAGATAGCCGGATCGGGATAAACCCCCGGAAGAATAGGATTGGTATAAGTTACCGGTTCGTTCGGTGCAATTAGCGGCGCAAACGGATTTCTATAATCTACTCCGCCATATACTTTCATATATTCCTGAAAATTCTGGGCGGATAAACTGAAATTCAAAATGACGGGCAAGAAACAAATTACCCATTTTAGGTTTTTTATTGTTAATTTCATAGCGGACATAAAATTACTTTTCGATATTTACTTCTTTTGCAATAAATATTTTTACCGGTGAAGTCAATCCGGAATCATACAGCAGGTCGTCTTTGCTAAAAAATTTGTAAGCCTGGAAAGCGACTTTTCCATCATTGGGTTTCTTTTCCCCGATTAAATACCAATCCGGTAATTTCTTAATGGGACCACCATTAAAGCCCATCATTTGGGTTATTCCACCAATTGAGTATTCATAAACATCGTCCGATTGCGCATCACCGATCAAACGGTTCGGCCAAGTGGTGGTTACTTTCACCTCAAGGGAGTTTCTGCCTTCAATTATGGCATTTGAAATATCCATCATGTAAGGGGTTTTCCACAAATTTCCAAGATTATGTCCATTCAGCGTTACTTCAGCAATCGCAGCCACACGGCCAAGATCAAGGAAAAGAAGGTTGCCTTTTATTTCCTTTTTGGAAATGGTAAAGTCTGTAGTATATGTTGCCGTACCCGAAAAATACTTAACCCCGGCAATGTCCGATTTTTGCAACGGAATAATTTCTTTCATTGTAATTTTTTCCGGAGCACCCGATGCAGAAGGGAAAGTAACAGTCCATTCATTATTTAGCGGTAATACGTTGGTGCCGGTTATGTTTAAACTTTTCTCACTTCCATCAGCACTTTTCAGTTTATAAGCCCCGTCAGCGAAGAATTGCAATTTTCCGGAGTTTTCTTGAACAGTAAAAGGTTTGGAAGGCTTTGGTATACCGCGGGCATAAATATCACTTATCTCCTGTGTTGTCAGGATTTTATTAAACAATTCCAAACCGCTGTATTCCCCTTGCATAAACCACCTGTTTGCATCAGCAGGTGATTCAAAAAGTCCGGGATGTACAGTAGCCCCTGTAGTCTTTCCTTTGGCCACCGTGACTCCGTTTACGAATAATTCAGGAACCCCATTGGCATAAACCAGTGTTACGTAGTTCCAACTACTTAAGGGATGTTGCCAAAGCAATGGATAGTTGGTTTTATTATTATTGCGCTCTGCAACTGCAATGCCTTTTCTGGTGACTACCAATGAGGCAGCAGAATGATTTTCACCATAAACATTACCATCAATGGGACAGGAAATAAAATGGTTTCGTCCTTCAGCGGAGGCCATCAGGCTGCTGGTCCCCGGCAAAAGTGATTCAACTTCAGGGGCCACCCACACAGAAATAGAAAAATTATTCTTTATATCAGCGTATTGGCCTAAAGTCCTAACTTTAAAATCGGAAGTACGAATAATGGCCTGCCCATCTTTTTCGATGGAAACAAAGCGCGTTTCATCTGCCTTTTTTCTGAAAACCACAAACCATGAACCCGATTCATCGAATTGTATCTGAAACCTTGTCCTGCCATCTTCAAGAAAATCGTATATATTTACGTTCTTTATTTCTCCTGTGGCAGGATTCCAGAGTTCCGGCTTCATCCCGTTAGTCCGGAAAGTGGCCACAATTGTTTCCTGGGTTCGCCTTTGGTTTGCCACAAAATAAATATCCCCTTCCGGTGATTGACGATGGATGTAATTGATGGGGGCATCGTTGTTTGAAGTGAACTCAAAATCAGGTTTTATGTTGGCTTTTTCAACAACGGTTTTAAGGTTGTCAGAAACAAAAACCCATCCTTTACCTGTTTTTTTTGCAGTTGAAATTTCTCCCCAGAGCTCATTAATAATTTTATCGTATTCAGCCTGTTCTGCCTTTGAAGTCCTGCCTGGTATTCTTACCGGTGCTGTTCCGCAAAGAATGCCGCCCTGTTTAACAAATAACTCAAGTTTGTGAAGTACATCCAGCGACATCAGATAGGGTTCCACACCCTGTAAAGCTAAAATTGCATACGATAACCCATCAGAGAATAACAATTTGCCATCGCGGATTTCAGCATTTTTAAGAAAGCTTTCACGGTTCATTAAATCATAACTATAACCCAAGGGCATGAAAGGGAAGGGGGTTTCCAAATGGGAAAAATCGGTACCCGGGACTTCTTCGTTCAGCAGATATACGATATCCGAAACTGAATTGCCTTGCTGCAAAAGCGATTGGCAACGTGCCATATAAGTCATCCATCCGCCTGATTTATCAAACCATCCATTGGTGCGATCGAGGTTAATACCAAAGAATCCCATCGTCATGCCAGGAGCAACATCACTGTGAGGATTAGGCTGCATGGCATAACGATGAAAAATAAATCGATTAATACCTTTGGTGTACATTAAATCGCCTTGCGCTTTTATACTATTAGGAAATGTTTGATAACGGGCATCTGGGGCATTACCTGTGAATGCCTCGGCTCCGACAACCTGAAATCCGTTATCGCGTTTCTGATAGACACGGGCCACAGATGATACAAGTTTTGCTGATGCCTGGAAACCTCCTGTTCTCACCCAGAATTCCCCCATGCTGATATCGACCTTACCTCCATATTGCATTTGCTCAAAAGGTCCTCCATTGTATGGCTCAGTATAGGATCGTAATCCATGTTCATCACATAGCTCAGCCATAAAACCGACGTAATTATCTGCCATCAAATCAGCACAAGTCTTGCGGAAATCCCATAAAAATCTCTCGGTTTGTTCTTTATTTTCTACATATCTTCCGGTTAAGGCAGGCAAATAGTTTATGATTGAATATCCGCGTCTCAATTCAAATTCCTGTGGTAATAGTGGAGTCCAATTTTGCATCCCCATTTCATAACTGTCAATTAATATTCCCGCACTACCCTGTGCGCCGAGTCTTTCTAAATCAGGAATTAATTCTTTCAGTAAATAATCAAAATGAAATTTGAAAGCCTTACGACTGAATTTATCACATTCAAGTCCTATCGCTTCATTTGGAGCTGCATTTTGAAATTTATTAATTGGAATATAGCCTATCCTGATTATTGTCCAGTTACCTTCCGGTGCATTCCAAATCAACGTGTCGTCTTTTACGAAAGGGGTAAGATCTATAATTTGGTCAGGGTTTATCGCTTCCACATTTTCAAAAGTTATCGCTGATTGAAATCCGTTATTTACAGCATAATCTGCCTTTGACTTGAAATCATCGATTTGCCTGGCATTTGAAATATCAAGCCAGAATATGGTGAAAGGCTTTAAACATGTAATCCGCAAAAATTTGGCTGTAACAGGTTTGAACGAAGCTGTAGACGGAACACCGTCAGTACTTATTTTTACTTCCGATATATTAAAGTAAGTCGTGCCATCAAGGGAACCTTCAAGTTTCAAAATATTGCCGCCTCCACCTAAAAATGCAGCCATTCCATTAGCAGGCGCATTATCATTTACAAAGACACGTCCGGATAAAGATTGAAATTTGGTCAATTTATCAAGCTCAAGAACAAAAGTTTTACCGCTAATGGTTTCTTCATCTTCAGATGTTAAAACGACAGGGTTAAAAGTTTTATCATCTGCAGAAGCCTTTGTAATAATATTTTGCAATGGCATTTCACCTTTTAAGGAGGGGTATGCAAGAACAAAAGCATCTTTATAAAAATCTAGTACCTTTTCAGGTTCCGGTAATTTTAAGTAGATTTGTTTACCTCCTTTTAGGTATGTTGGTGTCCAGGTGATTTGTTTCATTGCATATTCCGGCGTAATCCAGCGTCCACCAGTGGAAGACCATCCGGGACAGTTATGAATATCAAATTCTAAACCCAGACGTTGACATTCAGAAATCGCAAATTTGGTCAGGTCATACCATTCCGGTGAGGCGTATTTAACTTTTCCTTCAGGAACCATCATGAATGGACCGCCTGTGTTAAAACATTGTACTCCACCAATACCTGCTTGTTTCATAGCTTCCAGATCGGCAGTTATTCCTTCCCTGCTTACATTTCCGCTAATCCAATGCCACCAGGTATATGGTTTAGCTGAATTTGGCGGGGTAATAAAATTCT
This sequence comes from Bacteroidales bacterium, assembly GCA_016926235.1. The sequence continues at coordinate 29,434 of JAFGOZ010000095.1, forward strand.
CTTCGAAAGATTTTTGAGCATTAGTAAATTCTGAAAAGCATAGCAGGAATACAGAAATGCTCACAATGAAAGGTGCAATTTTTTTCACTTTTTTATTTTTCGTCCATGTTAACTTCATCATCCGTTTTGTCCCATCCAATAATATACAAAGGCACTACTTTTTGCATATCACCCATTGAATCAGGTTTTTCATCTGCCCAAATTGTGTGTACAATGGAATGTTGTCCTTTCATGACAAATTTGTTGGTATAGGCATCTATTTCCGCAAAGTTGTACTGGAGTGGCTTTAATGCAACGATATGATCAGCACCGGTCTCTTCATAAAGCCAATGCGGTGAGTTAGATTTCAAAAATTGTTTATGAATATAATTAGAGCCGGCATATAAAACCCCTGGGAATTTAATCGACTCAAAGGTCACAAGCTGGTCCTTGGACCCATGCATTAATAGCATGGGACATGGAGCTTTTTTCCATGTAAGAGTGTCCAGTTTAACAATGACACAGCCGGCATGTGAAATAACCCCTCCATAATTAAAATCCTTTGGCAGTCGATTGACAGAAGGATCATCAGAACAAATAATATATTCCGCAGTCAGGCAAGTAATTGCTCCGGCGCTTCCTCCGGAAATGATTATTTTCTTTTCGTCGATATTCCATAGATCCGCTTTCTTAAGGATAAATGCTGTAGCATCAAATAGATCTTCACAGGCAATTTTAACCGCATTCAAAATAATTTCCTGGCTGGGCTGAGTTCCATCTTTAATCCCTAACCGGTAATCCATGCAAAAAGCGACATATCCCTGTGTTGCAAAATGTTTGCAGTATTTTATTTGCAAGGCATTGATACGGCTTCCCTTAGAAAATCCGCCACCATGTATATAAATCATTACAGGGCGTTTACCCGAAAAGGCTATGCTTTTATCCACATATTTATCCATATGTAACTCTTTTCCTTCTTTGACTGAATAAACCAGTGTTTCTCTTTCTATTGTGTTTTGAGCAGATACGCGATGAAGAGACATCAGGAAGATGCAAATAAGAAGCATATTTTTCATAGATTGAATTTTTTGGTAAATATTAGGAAGAGTTTAATTGGGCATTGAATTCCTTCAATGCCCAATCTTATCTGAAAAATCACCAATTTGGATTCTGCTCGAGGTTTGGATTATTGTTCCTTTCAACTAAGGGTATCGGAAACAACTCGTGCTTGTTCGCGACAAATCCTTCTCCCAATGATGGGACCTTAACAATATTCCAGTTGGCTTTCACCTGAATGGAATCATTATTGCCATCAAGATATCCATAGAATCTGGGAGTGTAAGTTCCACAATCAGCAAGGACTGTTTGTGCATCTCCCCATCGAACTAAGTCGATAAACCTGTTTCCTTCATAAAATAACTCTGCTCTTTTTTCTGCTTTTACGCCGTATTCCTCATTATTCATATCCAGTGAAGGAGCATCTGGAATTCCTGCCCGGTTACGGACTTCATTAAGTGCTTCCAGACCGGACAATATTGATCCATCATTTCCGCCATTGGCGACTGCTTCGGCGTAATTAAGTAGTACTTCGGCATATCGCATGTAACAAACATTATTATGAAGGTAGTCATAAACCCAGAAACCGGCACCCATGACATTCTCTGCCCTCGGAATAAATTTGATCCTGAAATAACCCTCATTTTTTTCAACGCCGATACCTTCAACTCCCTTAGCTCCATCAGAATAAGTAAACAGAGTCGGATCGAGAATATCTTCGTACGATGCGAGTGTTGCCTTATAGCGGTCGGACTTGTTATCGCTAATTACATCATGTTGGTCCATAAATGTCCCAAACGATTCTGATGTACCATTGTCCGTTCCAAAGCCCTGTGATTTATATATTCCATCAGGAATTTTCATATAGTTTGGCGACCAGTTATACATTACGAGGTCAAATTGACCAGCCTGAGAAAGAGTGTAGGCAGGATCATTTGTGATTTCACATTCCCAAATATATTCTTTACAAAAATCTGCCGTATAACTGTTTAACTCGCTGAATTCTGAAACTAATCCATATAGTCCGGTTGCAATTACCTTATCATGCAAAACCGATGCAGCATCATCATAATCACCCTGCCAAAGATGAGCCTTACCAAGATATGCAAAGGCAGCTTCTTTAGTTAACCGGCCACCAATCATACTTTGTGAATTTATATCAGATTTTGAAGGCAGATTCACTGCTGCTGCATTTAGTTCACTTTCAATAAAAGTCCAGGATTCTGACGCTGGAGTATTGCTTTCTGTCCCAGTAATTACATGGTCTGCAAGAGGAGGATTGCCATAGAGCTGCACCAGATACATCATCATAATTGCCCGGATTGCCCGGGCTTCAGCTACCACACGATCTTTTACTTCTGTAGAAGCCACCTGATTATTTGGAAGATTTTCAATGATCATATTACACATATAAATAATTTTATAGTAATATGACCAGATATTAGCAAAAACAGCAGTTTCCGAGGTTTCGATATATGTATTATAGTTTGATAAATCACCACCTCTTGTATCCAGATGGCTTCTCAGGTTTGCAATGCATGTTATAATACCATTGGCAAAGGTTTCTTCAAATACACTGCCATGTAATTGAAAATACACAGCGGCAATAAAACTTTCTGTAGTTTCATCATCTGCATTTGTATAAGTACTCAAATCTAAAACCCCTCTTTGACGGATATCGAGACTATCCTCGACATCACATGAGATCCATAGTAACAGGGGGGTAATTATTACAATAAGAAGTTTTTTCATAGTATGGATATTTTAGAATGATAGATTTAGGCCCAGAAGAATCGATTTAGCCAGCGGATATCCGCCGAAATCAATAGCCATTGACTGAGGAATTTGAGGTCTCACTTCAGGATCTATTCCTGGGTACTTGGTAAATGTGAAAAAATCTTCGAGCGATATATATGCTCTTAAGGATGATACTTTAAACCTGTTCAATAATGATTCAGGAATATTATATCCTAATTGAATTGTTTTTATTTTGAAATAGGAAGCATCAAATACGAAAGCATCGGAGTTCGCAAATTGAACTTCACCCTGGTAAAAGGCAGAGGGCAACGTCGCATCAGTATTCTCCGGTGTCCATCGATTGTCATATAAGAACTGGGGTCTGTTTTGAAGCGTTGATGTCAGCCTGGTTAATCCATAGAATAGTTCTGCACCATAAGCACCGGCTCCAAATAGCAGGAAATCGAAGTTTTTATATGAAAATGTTACCGTAGTACCGTAAGTAAATTCTGGTATTCCATTACCTATATTGGTTTTATCATCAGCAGTAATACTTCCGTCACCACTTACATCTTTGTAAATTGGCTGGCCGTTTGAAGGATCTACTCCCTCTAATTCATATCCTCTTAAGTACCATACAGGTTCACCTTCCTCAAAGAATGTCAGATATTCAGCACCACCAGCTAAAGTTGTTCCACCGATCCTGGCATCCTCACCCATATATTTTTCCACAATATTAATGACAGTGGCGATGTTTCCTTTAATTCCATATTGGAAATCATCCAACAATTTGTCCTTCCATTCCAATTCAAATTCAAATCCGGTATTCCTGATCAAGCCGACATTTTTATATACATAACTGGAACCCGTTGAAAGGGTAGCCGTAGAAAGCACCAATTGACCATCAGTTTTCTTATTATAATAATCTCCTGTAAAAGCCAATTTGTTTTTAAAAAACCGTAAATCTAATCCGATATCAGTCTGAACAGATTCTTCCCATCTTAATTTAGGATTAGCAAGATTGCTGCTTGGATAAATACCTGTGTACAATGCGTCGTTCATATAATAATTGTAAGAAGATGTTCCTAACGCATTGGCACCAGCATTAAGAGTGGCTGCATAATAGTAACCCCCTGCCAGATTTGAAATACTTCCGTTTTTACCATAGGATGCCCTGATCTTGGCATAGGATAGTACATTTGTTAAAAAGTTCTGCATAAAGCTTTCGTTAGATAATGTCCATCCGGCCGAAACTGAAGGAAAGTATCCCCATTTATTTTCTAAGTCAAGATACCCGGCATCATAAGCATCCGCCCTGAAATTAAACTGTACGTTATACTTATCAGCATAATTCCATGATAGTCTTCCGTAATATGCAATCTGAGCACGTTCAGAAGTGTTTCCACCAATCAGGTCATTCGCTGCGGTTGTGGAATAATCTAAATAAAGGTAATTATCCTCATACTTCTCAAGATCATTCGTAGTGACACTCATTAAATTTGTTTCTGAATGTATGAATGACATTCCCGCTAATGCGGAAAATGTATTTTTATTTAGGGATAAAGTATAATTGACGAAATTTTCCCATTGATAATAATTGCTTCCGGATTGATTCACTCCAAGATAGGGATCCACTTCTGTATCATCTGTTGAATTCCAAACGGGTTTTGTATATCTGTTCGTATAGTTGTTTTGCAGTACATAGCCAAGTCGCGATGTATAAACCAGGTTCTTGACAGGCGTTATATTTGTATACAACGTTCCATGTATCCGGAATAACTTAGTATATGGTTTGTCTGTCTGCAAAGTTGTTATTGGATTCTCGCCTGAAGCCCAGTAAGAAACACCATAATAATTACCGGTTTTAGGATTTATTCCCGGAGAGTAACCATTGGATATAGCAGACTGTACCCATATCGGGGCACCTCCGTTTTCATACTCAACAGGTGTAAGTGGATCCAGTATACTTATTTGGCTTAATGTTGAACCATACCATAGTCCGTTTTCCGAAACCTGCTTCGTCTTGGTTTCATCAATTGAATTGGTTACCCCTACTTCAATCCAGTCTTTTAATTTATAGCTCGCATTGAGTTGTCCGTTAATACGCTTATATGTATCCGAAGGTCCTGTAATGATTCCATCATGATCTGTATAATCCAGGGAGACAAATAATGAAGCACGATCATTTCCTCCCTGGAAACCAATATTATAATTCTGACGTTTTCCTTTATCATAAAAAACATCCTGCCAATCTGTGTCAGCTAATTTTCCATCAACAATCGCACTAGGATCATTGAAATAATAATTGTCCAATTCAGTTTCTCTTGCAGGGTATGCCTCCAGTAAATAATTAGAGAATTCATTGGCATTCAATAAATCTGCCTTGTCGGCAAGGCTTGTGAATAAAATCTGTGTGTTGAAAAATACTTTTCCAAGTCCTTTCTTCCCGGTTTTTGTAGTAATCAATATAACACCATTACCAGCCTCGGCACCGTATATTGCAGCAGAAGCGGCGTCTTTCAAAACTTCTATACTCTCAATGTTTTCTGTTGAGAGATAATCAATACTAGAAACTTTTAATCCATCAACTACATACAATGGATCTGACGAGCCATTTGATGAATATCCACGTACACGGATCGTTGCACTTGCCCCAGGTCTTCCTGAGTTATTAATTACCTGTACACCGGAAACTTTTCCTTGCAAGGCAGAACCTAGATCTGTTGAAGAACTATTGTTTATATCATCCGATTTCACCTGTGAAATGGCACCTGTTATATTACTCTTTTTTTGAACTCCATAACCAATCACCACAACTTCATCGAGCTCCGCAATTTCAGGCACAAGCGTTATATCTATTTCATTCTTGCCGTTAACGGTTATTGTTTCACTATTATAACCAACAAAAGAAAACACCAATATAGCATCGGTAGCCGGGATCTCGACCGTATATCTTCCAACAGCATCGGTTACAGCGCCTGCATTTGTACCTTCGATGCGCACATAGACACCGGGTAAAGGTTCTCCGGTGGATGCATCTGTAACAACGCCGGTTACCTTAAGCTGCTGTAAATTCTTCTCAGGTGTAAGAACAACAAAGTTATTTTCCATCACTATATAACCTATATTGGTGGTGCTCAGCACCTCTGATAAAAGGTCTTCAATCGTTGCATTTTCAGCAGTAACAATTATTTTTTTATCCAGATCGTTAAAATCATCATTATAAAAAAACCTGAATTTGCTTTGCTTTTCGATGGTTTTTAATACATCACGGATGGACTGATCCCGGATTTCAAGATTGAATTTTGTATTCTGAGAATACACCGATGCCATTAAGTTTACTGTGAAAAGGCATGTAAATAAAATGGTTAGTTTCATAATTTGGAGTAGTTTTTTGGGGATGAATGGGTCAATACACCCCTTTCTCCACGAATGGATTTTTTTCATAAATTTGTAGTATTAATAGGTTTTAATTTATTAGAACTTATTTTTCAATTGTAAAGGAGCAGCTTCCACCTGCTCCTTTTTTATTTGCCTGGTGGTTCCATAGATTTGATTTTAGTTAGTATTTGATGGCTTAAATATTTGTTTAAACTTATTGCTCTTTTCCATATTCAGAGTTAGCGCAACAACATCCTTATTTATTTCGAAATCCAAGGGCGCTGTAAATTGTAATGCTCTCAATATCTGTTCAATACTTTCATTTCTAATAGTTCCAGTAAAATTGTAAGCTTTTAGAGCCTCATTTTTAAAGATGATTTTCACATTATATCTTCTTTCCAACTGGGCTGCAAATTCACCCAGTGGTTCTCTTTCAATGATCCATTCATCATCTTTCCATGAGGTATATAGTTTTGTCTTAATATCATCAACTACCTCTAATTCCGAATGAATTATATCAGTAATCGTACTGTTAGCAACTATTAATGTATCCTTATCATCCTTTTTCAGCTCACCGGCTGAGGACAAGTCTTTCCCGGATTTTTGATAGGCAATATTCTGACCTGGCAAAATAACGATGCTTTGGATCTTTCCATTTGGTTTAACAATCTGTACATCAATTTTCCCCTCCTCAAGGGTCGTTAATACTGTGTTTTCTTCAGGATAAGCCTTTACATTAAATTTTGTTCCCAAAGCCTTGATTTTTAAATCCCCAGTATTTACAATAAAGGGATGTGCTTCATCATTGGCTACATCGAAATAAGCTTCTCCTGCAAGACTTATAGTCCGTGTTTTCGTCCCATAATTCTGTTTGTAAATGATTTCTGTTCCGGCATTTATCCATACTTTTGTTCCATCAGGAAGCAAAATATTCCCTTTAGATCCAAGTGGTATGCTCACGACTATTGGTTTTGAAACCTGAATGATAGTCTTATTACTGATCAGATACATGAATGTGCCACCCAGCACAAAGATGATCAACCATGAAGCAGCTGTACGAATGATAGGAAAAATCTTTCTGCTGCTTATGCTTATCAATTTATCTTCAGGACGTTTTTGTATGTATTTTTGAATTTCATTCCATCTGGTATCCGCATCAGCGTTCCGGGTTCCATTTTCTGCTCCGGAAATAACCCATGTTTCATATAATGAAGTAAAAAGTTCTGTATTCTTCCGATCCGATCCAACCCAGTTGAAGAGCTCGTTCTTTTCAATATCAGTCAGTTCCCCCTGAAGAAAACCGATGATCATTAATTCATATATGCTATTCATGTGTTGCCTAAAAACAAAGGTTATAATATTCAAGACAAGATTTTCTTCAAACTGTTTAGAGATCCTGGGCAAGAATTTTCCGGATTCTCTTTAATGATGTGAAAATATGTGCTCTTACTGTGATTGGGGAAATATTCAATAACGAAGCTATTTCGTTTGTTGTTTTTCCTTCCTCCCGACTCAGAAGAAATACCTGCCTACACTGGGCAGGCAGTGATGCAACAGCTTTATTGATAAGTTCTGTTGTATCCTGAGCCATTAACTTTTCAATGATATAATCCTGGGATTTTGCATTTTCTCCCACAATCTTCCAAAAAGCATCCGTTGCGGTCTTATTTACAGCATTCTTAGCTGTATTCAGCTTTCTGATCTCATTGAAAGAATCATTTCTTATGGTTTGAAATAAATAGGATTTAAAAGAAGAATTGATAATTATGGTTTTTCTTTTGTTCCATATTTTCTCAAAAACCATCATTACAATATCTTCTGATAAGATCACATCGTGTGTAAACTGAATTGAATAGTACCGAAGAAGAGCATATGACACATTAAACAATCGTTTAAATGCATTTTCATCTCCGGTCTTGATCTTTTCCCAATATTTTTCAATATCCAGACTCATTCGACAAATTTCATTATATCACTTGTCAATTCATACCAGTATATCTAGAATATCAGAGGAAACAGATTCCGTCAGGTATGCATCCAGTATTTGCATTCCCTTATCTGTGCAAATTCCTCTTATAAAAGGAAGTAATGTGCTTAGAAATAATTCTTTATTTGATATTTTAATCCTATTGAACTCTCCCTTTCTCACTACCGAGACATAAAGAACAGTTAAGGCTTCCAGAAGGGCTCTGGGATGTATTTCTTTTCGGATATCGCATTCTTCAATTCCTCTATAAACTACCTGAATGAACTTTTTACCAAACCTTCTGCTGTTCTTCGCCTCAATCTTCTTTTCCAATTCAGAATAATAATAGTTGAGGTCATGATAAAACACGTTATTGACCCTGAATTCTCTATCAAACCCCAGTCTCCATAAATTGTATAAGATAATTACAGCGCTTTGTTTTTTTGTCAGCTTCTTTACCGATTCATATTGCTTTAAATAGAATAGCTCCAATGCCTGGCCCAACAAATCCTCTTTGTTCTTAAAATGTTTGTATAAGGTCTTTGTCGAAATCCCTAATATCGCCACGAGTTGACTGTTGGATGTCTTTCGGATTCCATTCTGAAAAAAAAATTTCAGTGAGACTTTTAGGATCTCATTTTTCGTATTCTCCATATTGGAAATTTTATATCATTTTAAAATTTCCTTCGAAGGTAGGAAATTATTTTATTAAGTAAAATTTCCAAGAAATTTTCAGAATGGAGAAAAACTCATAGGTAACGGTGACAGGATACCGGTAATCAATGCTTCAATTTCAGGAAGTATTAGTATTTCCAACCTATCGCCTTGTTTCTTTAGTCCCTTCAATGTCTGAACCATTGCAGAATTGTCATATTTGTCATGGGATTTTCCCAGTACTTGTAAACCTAAGTCTGTGGCTTGTTGAACTCTTTCTGAGTATATTGCAAACTCAGCCAAATTGGGTGCGGTTTTTACCAATGAGAGAATTTGAAAGGCAGCCGCGCTCCACTTCCTAAGTTGTTTTGTGATCTCTGTTTTCAAGGTTGTGTCTTTTGTGACAAGGTACCTTTCTACCCATTTTCTGAACTGCCAGGCTTCTTTTGAATCCGTGCTTGCCAGATCGGGTAAATCGACCAACGGAACACTCTGATATTTTGTTTCTTCCGCAGCAGAAAATTGTGTCATCAGTCTCCCGAAACCTCTGGAAGGGGCAAGTGTTTGCAGAATTAAGAGCGGATCTTCAATATTCTGTCCGTTGCTAAGTCTTGATAGCATCCTTTTAGCATTTAACCTGTGATTCAACCCGCCTTCTTCTAATCTGTCACTTAACACAAAAAGCCTTGCATACATATTATCAATATCCTTCAAATTTTCAGGTGACCATAGCCGCTCTGCAATGACAGCAGTTCGTGGCCAGGCTCTTCCTTCAAAACTATTCTCATCAACCAGTTCAGCCCATAAAGCTGCTTCACCTCCAAGCAAATTCGAATTTGTAGTTGACGGTATATTTGGATTCAAATAGTGAATGTAAGCAGGATAAAAATAGTCGAGGTAAAAACCTTTTGAAATCAGCACCTGATTCCCTTTTTCTGCAATTTCTGGCGGTGAAGCATGTTTATCACCCATTGCGCCCCATACTTGAACTATTACATCTTTCGGTAAAGTTGAATTATATAACTCTTCCCAGCCAACCATTTTTCTATTGTGCTTTATAATTATGGTATGCATCCGATTTATAAAATAGGCTTGCAGTTCCGACACATCATTCAATCCTTTTGTTTTCATGAATTGAGCGATTTGTGCATTGTTCTGCCAGGCTATGCCATTATTTTCATCAGCACCTATGTGAAAATAAGGTGATGAAAAAACTGAAGTCATTTCAGCAACAAACTTGTCCAGAAACTGATATACTGCTTCCTTAGTAGGATCAAGTGTAGGAGTTGCTGACTGCATAATAATCTTTGCGGCTTCCGCCGGATTGGTTCCAGGTTTAATAATAAAGCGATGTCCTGGTTTATAAGGACCCGGTGCACTGGCAAATTCCGGATAACCTGCAAGCCAGCTTGTACTATGACCTGGCAAGTCAAATTCAGGGTAAATCATAATACCTCTTGCTTCAGCATAATTTACCAAATCTTTCAACTGGTCTTGCGTATAGAATTGTCCGTTGGAGCCAAATTCCTGAAGTTTAGGAAAGATTTTAGACTCAACCCGAAAACCTTCATCATCCGAGAGATGCAGGTGAAGCACATTCAGCTTAACCACCGACATCGCATCTATATTGCGCTTTAAAATTTCAATTGGAATAAAATGTCTTGCCACATCCACCATCATGCCTCTCCATTTGAAGCGAGGAGAATCATTAATTTTTACTTCAGGTATATAATATCCTTCGGCATCAGCACTAACCAGCTGCAAAAGCGTTTCCATTCCTCTTAATGCACCTATTGTTGAATTCGCGTTTAATGTTACTTTGGTTGAATCTACGATTAACTGGTACGATTCATCTATTCCTATTGATATTACTGACTTTGTTTTTACATCAATTACCAATGTTGTATTCGCATTCCGATTGTTCAGTGTAATTAATTTCTGTTCCGGATAAATTAGTGCTCTTGATTTTAGTTTTGATAGAAATCTGTTAGTTGCATCTTCAAGTACCTTATCGTTTTCGGCACCTGAAAGGTTAATTGAAAAATGAGAATTGATTCTTAATTTACCACTTCCTGCTTTAATTTCTTTCGGAAATGGCATTACATAAATATTCCCCCAACTTTCAACAGGAGTAGGATCAGATTTCATTTCTTTCTGTGCATACATTGAGGTGTTCATCAGGAAAAGAAGATACAGACATGTTAAACAAATTATCTTTTTCATATTTAAAATTCATTAGAAATGAAATCTCACTTGTAGCTTAATAACGCCCGGGAAAGCGCTATTGAAAAAATAACAACTGAACCCGGGCATCACTCCCATTAACCCCTATTGTTTACAATTTTTCCCATATATTCCTTGGCCAGCTTGACCTGGTTATGAACAAAGTCAATATTGGCTACTGTATGATCATCGTTTAAAAGTGGATGGCATAATTCATAGGTGAACCAACCATTATATCCAATTTCATTCATGAGTGAAATATAATGTGTATAATCCGGGAATTTGCTTCCAGGATTAACAGCTACCAGCTTGATATTTCCATTTGCCTCTCTTGTATATTCGCCCCCGAAATGGGAATGAACCTGCAGGTTCCCAATAGTATGAACTGCATTAGCCACATATTCTTTATCCAAATTTTCGAATATTGGGAGATCAAGGCAAATCTTAAGCCACGGAGAATTAACTTCCTTTACAAGATCATATACATCCTTCCAGCTTCTTATAAGTGGTTCATGGTTCTGCAATGCCATAACAACACCAAATTCTTCACCCATTCGGGCTGCCTCTATCAGACACTGTTTTACGAAATTGTACCTGTCAAGCCAGGTTACATAAGGATATTGACGCTGAAATGTATAAAATTGTGTACCCCTGACTAATTCGTAAGTACCAATACCTTCATGGATAGGTACGCCAGGCCAGGCAGCAAATAACCTAACAACTTTGGCTCCAAGATCTTTGGCTAATCTTGCTGTTTCTTTTACCATTAATAATTGACAGTCGCGATGTTCTGGCAATGGACTTGAGAAATCGTTGTTTGCTGCAACACAAGGAATTTCTAATCCGTATTTTGCGAGAGAATTTTTCATCTCATCACGCCTTCTCTGATCAAGGTCCATGGGATTTCCCATAGGTCTCTTATTATCAAGCTCCACGCCTTCGTATCCAAATTCCTTTGCGTACTTACATAATTCATCGAATGTTGCGGCTGCCCCTTTATACCATATTCCACCATAAGAAATGGAATAAAGTCCCAATTTTATTTTTGCGGCAGTTGTCGTTTTTGCAGTTACCGGTTTAGCTTCGGCAGCTGCTGCATCACCTGTTTTACCCAGTAAAGCTGCACCTGCTGCAACCCCTGACGTTTCAATAAATTTTCTGCGATTCATGGTTATTGTAAATTAGATTAATCGTACTTATTGAGAAATTCCCGGCTGTCTTTAAGGGTGCTCATACTCATCTCTACGAACATATTCTTAATGCCGGCAGTCTTCGTTGCTTTATAAAATTCTTGCCAATCCATTATACCTTGTCCTACCGGAGCCTCTTTATTATCGTTTGTCCAATCTGAAAGATGAGCGGAGACAAACCTTCCGCGGTATTTTTTGAAATAATCCACGGCTTTATATCCGACTTTAATTACAGAGGTTTGAAACTGCATTTTAACCAGATCGGGATCAAACCGTTCCATCAGCACATCATATATCAATTTGCCATCAATGGAGACAAATTCAAAGTCATGGTTATGAAAACCTGCCTGCAATCCCTCCTTTTTTATGACAGCCGCTGCTTTGTTGAGATTATCAGCGGCATTCTGATAATCCTTTATAGTGGCTGTTTTAGGTAAATAAAATGTAGAACAGATCATCTGACTTAACCCTAACTCGTGAGCAAATTTTATACTTTCTGCCAGTTTATTTTCTCCGAGTTCAGCGTATAAAAAATGACAGCTTGGGCACTCAAGGCCAAAACCATTAATAAGCTTCTTGAGTTCTGAAGTTTTCATTTCCTTAAAAATGCTAAATCCTGCGAAGGCGTAACCATTCGGAGAACACATTTCACATGTTTCATAACCATAATCTGACAGCATTTTGAATACCCCGTGAACATCGCTTGAAAGCTGTTTTATTATGGGATATGTTTGAAAACCAATTGAAATTCCTGTCGCCTTTGCACTACTCATAATCTCAGGACGGACATAGGATAAAGCTAATGCTCCGCCAATGCCAACTGCAGATTTTGAAATGAATTCTCTTCTGTCTAGTTTTTTCATAATTATATATTCAGGATGATTTTTTATTAAATGGTCTTAACATCCCAGCCTGCTCTGTATGGGCGTTGCAGGTAGTTGTTAGCTTCACTTACATTGGTTATGCTTTTATTTGTGGCATTATAAGTAAGTACTTTATTCGTTCTCAATGCAACGCCATAAAGGTTTATAGTTTCAGTAAGGTATTCAGCTTCAGGGAAGCTTCCAGGATATTGCTTTCCGCTCTTGACTGCTTGCACAAAAGTCGGCAAGGCTGCGGCCTTTTTATCCTGCAGATATGTATCTTTCGATTTATCACCAGAAGTTGCAGTGATGTTTTTTCCGGATACGATCTGTGGATCCTGTACATTGGGACCTGCTAGTATTTTTCCGTTATCACCTACGAACATCATTCCTTCTTCCGGCAATTCTTTGTTATTTTCCAGCATTTCGTCTGGAACTGATGGCCGCATTCCACCGTCATACCAGTAAAGATCGACAGGACGGCGACTTCCATTCGAAGGAAATTTAAACCTGACAATGTTTGAAACAGGAAATGCAAAATTATTATTAACCCTTGAAGGCATAGCGCCCTTGAAATCGACATAATTGGTACGATGTGGTTCAATAATTGTGGGTGATGTAAGTTTCAGCGCGTTAAATACGGTCCACAAGCTGTAATGTCCCATATCAGCCATTGCGCCACCGCCAAAATCATACCATCCTCTGAATACCATATGAGTGTAGTTAGGATGGTATGGGCGTTCTGACTCTGGTCCAAGCCAAAGATCCCAGTCGAAACCTTCCGGTACCGGAGGATTGTCAGTCGGAACCATCGAATATTGAGGCCAAACCGGACGATTCGACCAATTGTGTACCTCTTTCAATGTACCTATGGCCCCAGAGTTAATCCATGACATGACTGTATCCATGGACCCATTAGAATCCCATGGAACCAGATGGGTAATAACATTATTATTTTTCCGGGCAAGGTCTATAACAAATTGCGCTTCAAGTAATCGATTAGAAATCGGCTTATGCATTATAACATGCTTTCCTTTTCTTATTGCTGCTGCAGCCAATACTCCATGCAGGTGATCTGGGGTCATGATTTTAACTGCATCAATTCCCTTTTCTTTTTCAAGAAGTTCACGTGCATCGGCGTATGCAGTGCAACCTTTAAAAGATTTATTCTGGCTTACATTTGCATAATAGGTTTCCACTATGTTCTTACCATTTTCTCTTCCTCCGGGTATTTGATTATCACCTCCCGGATTCCAATCAGGCTTATTAATTGCTTTTCGTATTTCCGATTGAAGCCACATGGGGGCCCAATCTTTATAACCTCTTGCTTCTTTACTTGGATCGCAAATTGCCACTATCTGTATTTCAGGCATAGCAAGCATGGGTAGCATCTCTCGTAAGCCCTGAGTACCTATACCTATATATGCCAAATTAATTTTATCACTGGGTGCAATATAATTAGGTCCACCCAATACATTCCTGGGCACTATGGTAAATCCAAGTGCAGCAGTTGCCGATAATCCCACAAATTGTCTTCTGTTCATGCCGGATTTTGCTTTATCCGGACCTTCATTCTGGACTGATTTTCCAGTCGAATTGGTTGATTTTGATTTTTTCATGATAAGTATGAGATTGATGTATCTGAAGTTACAGGATAAAATTAAGTCCAGTAAACAAGGTAAACAAGGTCATTTTGGATCAACTTTGGACACTTTTCGTCTTTTTTATTTAAATTTAAAGTTTATATCTAGAAAAATTGGAACAATGAGTAATAATTTAATTCGAATTAATTCGGAAGATGTTTTAAAGGGAGTTAAGACTGACTCGATCCGAAATGTCATCACGTTGATTGATAATTTTAATTATAATTTATTAGGACACTATCCTTTAAAGGTGAATGTCCTATTCGCCATTTTATGTGTGAAGGGAACTATAGAGGGAATGCTTAGCCTGAAAAGATTCAAGGTTGAAGCACCAGGCATTTTGATTGTCCTTAATGATCATATAGTACAATATGAATATTTCAGTGATGATTTTAAGGCTATGACCATAATACTTGCCCCTGAATTCTGGAATGATTTTCCGATTGATAATCGACTGACTTTTCCTCTTTTAAATTCAGTTAAAGAGAATCCTAGTGTAAAATTGGATAGACAGAACATGGATTATATGATTACCTATTTTAACTTAATGCAGGATGCCATTAGGAAAGTTGAGAATCCCAATAGGATTGAAGCAGTCAGATTTCTGACAATGGCATTCTTTTACGGAACCTCTTACCGGTTTTTCAAAATTGCCGCGGATTCAGAAAAAACCAAACAGGCTCTTCTCGTTGAAAAGTTCATAGGATTAGTAAGAGACAATTATGTGAATCACCGTACTGTGGAATATTATGCCTCACGGTTATCCTTGTCACCTAAATATCTATCCAAGGTTATAAAAAGTACCAGTAATAAAAGTGCTGCGGAATGGATAGAGGATTATGTCATATTAGAGGCAAAAGCCTTACTTAAATCCAGTGAAAAAACCATACAGCAAATCAGCATAGATTTAAATTTCCCCTCACAATCCTTTTTCGGAAAATATTTTAAAAGACGAGTTGGACTTTCTCCAAAAGAATATAGAAAAAGTATTTGATAAGAAAATTCAGGCGAAGAATATTGCCATATCATCCGAAAATATTCGAATTAATTCGAATTAATGCTCAATTGGCTAGTTAAAAAATCATTTATCATTAGATTAAAATATCTAAAAGAAATCTGTGCAGTTTAACTGGTGGAGTAATTATTCTATTTCTTCACATGGTTATAAAAATGATTTTTAATCGTGCAAGGTGTTCCAATCTATAATTATCTATCTGAACCAATTCAAAATCTAAAAAATATTTTCGGGGTGAGGGTTACTTTTTAGCTTTTCATAGTATTAAGCAATAACGGTGAGTGGTTTTTCATAATCATCACTTGTATCTCCTTAATGGAGGTTCGAATGAAAAGGCGTTATTAACGCTGATATTAAAACAAGACAGGTTTATTCCATCTAAAATGGCCAAGGAGACATTACTCGCATTACAAAAACTTAAGGTAGATTGCCTTTATAAAAAGAGTACCCATTTTAATGCTGCCCGAAGGATAAAACGTTCGAGTAATGTTTTCCAGTTATTCCTGATTATAGGAACCATTTTTGCGGCATTCAGTACGATCATGAATGTCGGTATTTGGGATAAGATTCCCTGCGACACATTAGTTATTCAGGTTATAGTCAATGTACTTGGTGCTTTAGGTGGCTTTCTGATTCTTTACACAACTACATTTTCTGATTATAAAAGCAAGATTGATACAGCTAACAAACATGATAATGTTGGCAATGATTTGAACTTGATTTTTAAAAATATCCGTAACACCGAGGCTGCATATATAGATGATCTTATTACAGATGATCAACTGTTAAAGACGCTTAATGATCTGACAACCGAATATGTAGCTAAATGTTATTCTGCACCCATTACAGAAAAAGAAGATTTCGAACAGGCCAGGGAAGATTATAAGAATGGGTACCTTGCAGAGTACACCGATGAAGAACTTAAATGTTAAACATATGTCTGTATTAAGTTATCTGCAAACCACAGCCTCCAATCTGGTTTTATCAGCCAACGAAAGAACAAGCATTGATAATTCAATTGCAACATTGAGAACAAGATTAGTTGATTACTCTGGAGGCAGTATCATCGAACAAATAAAGTTTGGATCTTATACACGGGCAACTATTCTGCCCCGTAGGGCAGATCCTCAATCTGATATCGACTATATGATTGTCTTTGATAATGTCGGCAATAATAGACCTCAGACATTTATAGATCGCTTGAGAAGATTTGCTGAAGCAAGGTATTCAACATCGGAAGTTCACCAGAGCCATCCTACTGTTGTTCTGGAACTAAACCATATTATGTTTGATCTTGTTCCGGCATATAGAAGCTCTGTAATGTTTGGATCCATTTTATATATACCAGGTCCCAGAAGTAGTTATGCAGACTGGATTACAACTGATCCTAATGCTTTTAATAGTAGACTTACCGAAAGGAATAATTCAAGTCGTGACCTTATTAAGCCTATGATAAGGCTTGTTAAATACTGGAATGCCTCTAATGATTACGTATATTATTCATATGAGCTTGAGCAGAAGCTCCTGGATAATTGGTATATGCTATGTAATAACCTGAAAGACTATTTCTATGTAGCAATTAATAACCTTAATACAGCAGGATTACCTCAGTATAAAATTGATAAAGTTCAAAGAGCAAAAGACATTATAACCCGTGTTAAAAATTTTGAAAGTAGTAATCTATCGGATTCGGCCGAAACAGAAATTACAAAGCTTATTCCACAGCTATGATAAAGCAAAACCCGGAGTTAATCCGGGTTTTGTTGGTTTAAATTATACCGCTTACTATAATTCTTTGAATTAAGGACATTATTACCGTTCCATGGACACATGCTGCTCAGGAACCGGCATTCCGATCAAAGAAAAGCGAAGATAAGTCGGCATCTAGGTCTGTCAAGCCAAGCCCTCTGGGTTTGACGAATACCTACAGCCCAAAAAACAATTTGCTACATCAGGTTGGCACAAAA
Organism: Bacteroidales bacterium; assembly: GCA_016926235.1. Next base: position 47,108 of record JAFGOZ010000095.1, read on the forward strand.
ACCACTGCCCAAATAAATGCAGAAGGCCGGCGTTGGGAACAGGCAAAATTTGGCACGGCCGCCGGAGCTGTTTAATTTTGCCTGTGAGGGGTTCTCTCTATGCAGATATATAGCCTGTTAATAAGCCAATATTATTGTTAATAAATAAATATGGCTAAAATATTAACTATTAGGAATATTTTACTTATATTTGTCTCCATATTAGTTCTTTGAAAAGTGTTTTGATGTCGACCTCTTAATGGAGATTACTGAATGTCTGATAAGACAACCGGAAACGGGTATATTAAACGGCCGGACAAATGATCATCCCTGTCTGACACTTCTCTGAACTATCGTTCGCTTGATTCTTTGGTTCTGTGACCCCTTTGGCATGGATATCCATAAGATTCATTCAAATGTCATTCAGACTAATGTTATACAATTTGATTACTATTTGTTTTAATCGTTATAATGCTTATTCTTGGAAGCAGGATAAATTAAGGAGTGCAATAAGAACATTGCTTACGCATTAAGGGTAGACCGGTCTGCATAGTACTAAAGACAGAGTTGCAAAAGCAGGACAACAATGTCGTTGTCTATTAAAATTAGTATTATGTCAAGACTTAAAAGAAATCAAAACATTGATAACCTGATACAAGGTATCGAGGTTATTGCTGAGAACCAGTGTTCTCTTTCGGAGCAAGATCGAATGATCTTGAATGAAGTATTATCTAGACTTCAGGTCCTGAAGCGAAAAAAAGGTGGGACCAACGAGCAAGTTCTTCATGAAGTTGTTATTGTAGTTGAGTTATTAACCAAATTTTTCGTACAGTAATGAAAGCCTATGCTAAATCCGAACACTCCTTAATTTTCTCAAAACTTAATTGATTATTTATATGGACCTAGGTAACGTCATAAGGAATATGAGGAAGAAGAAAGATATGACGCAGAATGAGTTTTCTTCCTTATGCGGTATAACACAAACATATCTTTCACAGATTGAGAGTAATTCAAAGGAACCAAATCTCTCAACTTTGAGAACAATAAGTGAAAAGCTAAATATACCATTACCTATATTGTTCTTTTTATCAATGACAGAAGATGACGTTAATCCCAAGAAGCGTAAAGCTTTTGAGATAATCAGCCCTTCTGTAAAGTCACTAGTAAATGAATTTTTCGCAGTTTCAGAAAAGTGAGTTTAAAAGATTTTGTTCGATATTAAATCTCAAGCCTGATTGTATCAAGCAAATAGCTGCAAATATTGATTTGCATTATAATGAATGGATTGAAAAAAAGACTGATAAGAAAACCGGGGATTTTAAACGATATAAGGATGGCACTATCAAACAAAGGATAATCAGGCCGCCAAAAGATGAACTCAAAAAAATTCAAGGTAAAATAAAAGACAAGATTTTAGCCAACATAGATCTGCCGGATTGTATTCATGGCGGTGTAAAAAAAAGAAGCAATATTACCAACGCAAAGCCACATCAGGGCAATAAGTATCAATTCACTACCGATTTAAAGGATTTTTATCCGAGCATTTCAGCTAAAAAAGTCTACGATACCTTCATTTGTTTAAAGTTTAGCCCTCATTTTGCTCATTGGTTGACTAGGCTCACTACCTGGAAAAACTCAGTGCCACAAGGTGCTCCTACCAGCACACATATTGCAAACCTGGTTTTTCTAAAGACAGATTGTGCATTAATAGATCTGTGCAATCAAAACAACATAACATATACGCGATATATAGATGATCTGACATTCTCATCACAACAGGATTTTAGTCATCTGATTAACGATATACTACAGATAATAAAAGCAACCAACTTTAAATTAAGCTACAGAAAAACAAATTACAAGGGAAATCAAACCATAACCGGAATCGATGTTTTTCTGCACAAAATTGATGCTCCAGACAGAATAAAAGAAAAGGCTAAAATAGAAACTGAAACGAATGCTGTTGAACGGCCATATTCAGGATATTTGAACAGGATCAGAAAGACAAATCATAAAGCAGATCCCAAGCCTTCAAGAACCAATTTGTCTTCTTAAAGAGAGTCTTGATCTTCTAAAAGAGCCTATTGTATGCTTCGTGAAGGTTTACTAAGTTTGTGCTAGTAAAAGTTCGTCCCGCATTTCCAAAATCTGCTTCAGATTCTTTGAAAATCTTGATTCTTTGCTTAAAGAATCATTGAATCATCCTGATAATCAATTTTATTAATATTTTCCTTTAACTCTCGTTCAATACTTTTATCATAATCTGTCCTTGGCTCACCGATTTTATTTGCCATAATCAGTAGTTCCATTGCAAAGAACATAAGCGTAAGACAGATCCAAACTATTAGTGCAAACTTGTTTTCCTTAAATATTAAGAACAATATCCCTAATTCTTCTGTAAACCCTGATTCAGACAATAGACTAGACTTGTACTCATTAACTTTTGTTTTCTGCTGCATCAATAGCTCTTTCTTTTCCTGCCTTAGTCGTTCAAGTTCTATATAAAGATTATTAAGCAGTTCTATATTAGGATTGACTATAGTTCGTGTCTGTATTGAGGTAATTTTGTCAGAATTTATCTTTGGAACATTGGAGATATTTTCCGTTCCTTGTTTAAAATCGGAATCAATTAACTTTAGTACTGGCCTTTTTGTAATATCATTTAAGAGTAAGTCCCTTTTCCCAAGAGTTTCCTGTATTTGAATGTCAAGGAGTTTGCACTTAACACTATCCCTAGACGCCTGATTGTTTGTTAAAAGAACAACCTGATCATCCATGATTTCAAGTTTTTTATGGGCAATATCAGTTGAAAATATGACTTGATCTAAGATCAACGCCCCCAAAAATGCCATAACAAAGCCTATGACAGATCTGAAAATAAATAGAAAAGGCTTCTTTGAAATGGACATTAGAATTTGACGTTCAACCTGGATAACAATAAATATCAGGCTAACTGAAATCAAAAGGCAACCAAAAACCTCCAATTTTAAATATCTCATTCCAAAAACATAACCAATCAATGCCCAGTTCAGGCATATGGTCAACATGGCCGACATGTTTTTAAGAACAATGGCTTTGCTCATCCAACTCGAGACTGAGATTAACTCATAGTTAAAACCTGTTATAAAACAAGAAATTATTAACCACCAATTTCTCATGATTACTTTAGGTTGAAAATATATGACTTGAGCTTGATTTGGAATCCTTTGTCTCTGAGTTTTTGAATGCTATCGGATTCCTTAATTTTATCTCTCGCCGGGATTTTCCAATTAAATATCCAACAACTGCAGCAATCGAAACAAGTGCAATATATCCCCATATTTTCCGATTAGATTTTTCCTTGTCAGGAATTGATTGGAATTTCTCGAATTGCCGATTATCCAATGAATTGTATTCGACGGTTTCCATAGCTAAAGTTTTAAGATGAATATATTATTTGGGTTTTTTGGGTCTGACTGAAATGCATAACCACCTATGACATTCCACATTCCCTCAAATTCCTTTAATTTCTTTAATTGAAGCAGACCAGAAGGGTCAAATCCCTCTTTATAGAGCAGATTTCGTGGTACCGGGATTAGTTCTTTTTTACCTGGATAGTGTTTGTGCAGAATTTCAGCGTTTTTTATATACGACCTAAACAGGCTACCATAGGTTTGATTTTTACTGGAAAGAATATCCGCTGCTGCTTTCTGTTTACAAACGGGTGAACAATATACCTGATTTTTCCTTCCGGTGAATTCTGTTCCATCTACAGGACATTTTTTGGTATAACCCTTTTGGGGTATCCATTTTCCCTTATCTGTTTCTGGGTGTTCCATTGATTTTAAGCTTTTCGAGTTCTTCGGCTTTTATATAAATTTTACGTCCGACGCGGATGGTAGAGAGCTTACCATTCCAGATCATATTGTAAACTGTTCTTTCACTGCATTTTATGTTAGCAGCGACTTCCTTTGGAGTAAATAATTGATTCTGGATTTTATCGTTGGTATATTTTGATTTGATAAAATCGACGTCACGACTCAGCTTATCCAACGTGGAAAGCACCTTATCAAAAAATGTGTCAATATCGGAAAATGAAGAAGGCATTTGTTCAATGAATTTCCAACAAAGGAAATACTTCATAGAAAAGAAATCAAAGGGCTAAAGGATAGCCCTTTGATGCAATTATCAGATTTCCTGTATTATAAAATTTTATTTTCTAGGGAACTAAAATTCTAATCTGGTCTTAGGAAGCGTTCCTATTCAGGTTGGTTTAGTTTTGCCATTCTCTTAGGATTATATCCATGAGCAATATCATCTTGGACAAGAAACATCATTTCTTTTAAAACTTTTTCCTTGAAATTTGTGAGAAAGGGTTCCTCAATTGTATGTCCCGAGCTACTAGTCCAATTATTTTTTATTGTTTTTGCCTTATTTGCTTTTGATCCCCGTTGAGATTTATAGAGGTCTGCTATGAGTCGATACAGTTTTTCATGGTCCCCTTCTCTAATCTTAAAAAAGCGGATCCTACTTAAAAGATTAAACAGGTATGTAAGTTCCTTAGAAGAATGCTTATTATTCAGGATTAACTCATATTTACTCTGATTTTCCTTTGAATGTAATTGGTTACTCAAAGAAATATTTAGATCATCGATTTTTTCATCAAGGTAATCCACCACATTTATAAACACTTTTGCGAAATGAACTGTGTGAATGTGTAATAAAAGCTTATCAAATTCTATTAGATCTGTAGATTTGATTATAGATGAGGTTCCGTTGAATAAATTGAGGAAGTTTGCATCTTTTGTCATACTCTCATATACCTTATTTCCCATGTCATCATCAAATGACGCATGTGAAAAATACGGATACACTGAATTGTGCGATTTATATTCAGAAATTAACCTCCGACATTGCCTTGCACCTCGTTTAAAATCACTGATCATATCTTTCGCTTCAATATCTGATATTTCATTGATTTTGACCTGTGCTTTTAGAATACCCCTGTCAATTTCATCTCGTAGCGTATTTTCGAAAACAGTAAATTCAAATCCGTCCACCCAGTGAATTGTGATTTCATACTCTTTTTCTTGTTCCTCATATTTGCATTCATAATAGATAGTTGGATAGCAACCAATTTTATGAACCAAAGGGAAAAGCTGCCAGAATTCATAACCTTCAATCATAACATAAGATTTTGATGCCTGAATTTAACAAATTTGCGTATATTTGACAACTAATGGGATAAGGGTTCTTTTCCAAAATTGGACAATGAAGCATTCGGTGAACAACCATTTTGACATCTCTATAAATTACTGAAATATAGCGCAGTAAGGGAAGGGGTTCGAATCCCCCCCTCTCCGCAAAAGAAATTCAATCCCTGGCGAAGCCCCGGGATTTTTCATTTTAAAAAGGCCCAAACTCGTTTGAGGCCTTTTTAAAATGAAAAAGACCGCCAGCGCGGAGCGATGGAGGGATTGAATTTCTTTTGCTTGGATCTCCTCCATGGGATCACGCAGTAATCCCGAAGTGGATCACGCAGTAATCCCGAAGTGGATCACGCAGTAATCCCGAAGTGGATCACGCAGTAATCCC
>JAFGOZ010000096.1 GCA_016926235.1 Bacteroidales bacterium
GCCAAAGAGGGAAGGAAAAATAAAACAAAAAGAATGAACGCACTGCACTTGATACGAAGCACGAATGTAGCACTTGCAGCTAACGGTGAGTGTTTGTGGAGTGCGTGAAAATACTACGGACATTGATACGAGAACTAAATTATAAATTACTAAATAGTGAACGATTATGAATTACGAAAAAGAGTACAAAGAGTTTAGCAAATGGTGGGAAGAATTAACCGCTAAAAACCCAAATTGGAAAACACTTGAAAGGTTGGCTGCAAAAGATGCATGGATGGAAGCAACCAAGAGAGCAGAAGTGAACGGTGATGAAACGAGCCACGACAAAGCATTACATAAACATATTGTTAGCGTTAACGAAGGGTCGGATTTTTTGAGCGTTGGGGTGGCGGTTTGCCCCCACTTCGACAAATGTATCAACAATGGTAAAAACGAATATTGCGACTTGCAAACCTTCCAAGAAATTGATTGCTTTATTGGGCAAACTGAACGCTAACATATGTATAAACACAATATTAAATATTGCGAACATTTGCAAATAAATATAAATCATGACGCGCGATCAAGAGTACAAACAATTAAACGACCTATTGGTTGTATTGAAAAAAAATCCATTTAGTAGATCTCCAGATGTGTCTGAGGTATTATTGTCTGAGGCTATTTATCACAGGTCTAAAACAGTGATTGGAAACTCAGAATATTTTGAAACCATAACATTAAAAAGTAAATTAAACAATAGGAGAAAAAATGAAAGAACTAAATAAATCATTCATTGGTGAAGGCGAATCTAAAGGATTTTTGTTTAATCAGATAGATAAGTCTGATTTCCAAGGGCTAAATCTTTTGGAATATGGGCGTGGACAACGTGTAGCCGAAGCAGAGCAATAGAATTATTTAATAACATAAATAAAATATCACATGACAAGGAAAAAAACAATAGCGGCGATAAAGAAGATAATTAGCGAAATGGAGCTTTTTGTAAAAGCTTCATCCGATGGTGTTCAGTTGAATACAGAAGAGGAAAGATTGCGGCAGGGGTTCACTATATTTACTAGTAAGTGTCCTCTTTATGCATTAAGGGGTTCGTTGAGACGAAATCTAACTCATTGTTATGTTGGTGGTGTATTCTCGATAGGATTAGTCCCAAGAAGGCTTATATTTTGGAAAATGCTTCTTGAGGCGTATCGGTTACATCCAACAAAATCATTTCATAGCATCTCTTTTATGGTTGACGAGATTGTTGTAGAAATGAGTGAGCTTAACGATATTTAATAAACTAAATTGACTTTAATACTTTAAAAAAGAAGTAGAAAACAAGGGATGCAGAAAGGTTTTAATTCACTGGATTTAATTTGGTGTAACGGTTGACGGTATCAGCAGTATTTACATTAAAATTCCTGCTGAACTTCAGTAGTTATAATAATTTCCTGATATAACCCCTTTAACAAATCCAATTTATCAATCTTAGATAGCGCTATTAAACAACTCGTATCTGAAATTATTATCCTATCCATTCATTAACTTTTCTAAATCATCGATACTCTCTCCAAATATTGATACTCCGTATTGACCAACAGTCTCAATGAACTCTCTTTTCGAAATTCCAACCATATCGGCTGCTTGTCCAGAAGACATAATACCTTTATCATAAAGATGTGCTGCAAGTTGCATTTTAACATCTTTTTCATCAACTGTATCAGGTAATTGCAATGTTAATGTTTTCATTTTGTACCTATTTAATCTATTTACAAAGTTACTTAAAAATCATGGTAATTAGTTTTTGCAGGATGTTTTTTTGCTTGCCACTAACGTTTCCGCTATGCGCTGGCGGGGTTTAGAAGCGCAAAAGTATCAAAATATACAAAACTAAAATAGAATGACAGACTTACAAAATACCACCACACCCCCGCTTGCGTATAGCGAGTGTTATGTGCTGCCTTTTTTCTCTTTTTACAATGCCGACAATATGGCTATAATGAAAACGTTTAAAGACAAAGAGTTTGATTTGGCGATTGTTGACCCGCCTTATGGGATAAATGCAGAGCAAGGAACTAACAGAGCGAGCCGAAAGCAATTTAAAGACAAAGTATATGGCTGGGATAATACCCCCAATATTGAGTATTTTACTGAATTACAGCGTATTAGTAAAAACCAAATTATTTGGGGCGCGAACCATTTTATTGAACTAATACCAAATGCAACAAGCAAAAGCTGGTTAGTATGGGATAAAAAGAACCCTGATAGATGTTTTGCCGATGCCGAGTTGGCTTGGTGTAGTAACATTGATAATGTGCGAATAATAAACATAAAAAGGGTGCAGGAATTGAATAAAAAAGACAATGGCAAAATACACCCAACGCAGAAGCCTGTTGATTTGTACGATTGGATTTTAACAAAATACGCAAATGAAAACTTTAAGATTATTGACACCCACTTAGGGAGTGGAAGTATTGCAATAGCAATAGACAAAGCTAATACCTTAGATAAAAAGAACCTGACATTTGTCGGCATTGAACTCGACCCCGACTATTTTCGAGCGGCAGAAGAACGATTCAAGAACCACAAACGCCAATGCGTGCTTTTTTAAGGTTGCACATAACATTAAATAATAGTAATAATTAATTATTTTTTAGGGATGGCAAAAAAAGAAATTAAAGTAAGATGTTGGGATAAGAGAATTAAAGATATTACTGACATTGGAGAAATAGTATTTGCCCATTATTGTTGGATGGTTAAATTGAAAGATAAAACCATTTTCTTGGTCTTGAATATTTGAATGAGTTTGCGGAAACGCAATTTTATGAAATAGAAATAATTGATAATAAAAAAACATTATTATGAGCTACGATGAACAAAGAATAAGCAACCAGATAGATGGTTCAATATATGAAAGAGATCAGTTTGTTAAACAGCTACATAAATCGTATTTATCTGGTCAAACAATCATTAATTATATTATTGACAAATTAAAAAAACAAGGTATACCGCCTGAAGATACATGTATATTAACAGAGTTAAGACTACTAACTAGTTATGAATTAAAACAAATATTATGAATTTTAAGAGATTTACATGCGAAAAAAGTAATAGGTATATAATTGAGAAACACAAACCAATTATACCTACAATAATTTACTGGAATGAAACTATCGGAAACCATCGCCTAATAACATTTAAGTTTATATTCTGGAAATGGTGGTTTAAAATTTGTTTTATGTTGGTGCATTAAATTGCACACGACAACGTTAAATGTATGAAATGTAGGCGAATAGGAACTACTGCCTTATCCACCTACGCAAACTTAAATAGAAAGTAGAAATATTCATAACCGCACTGACCGCCTATATTTTATACATATTGTTAGGCACAAGCGAAGAAAACCAACGACAACGGTAATTTTGCTGCAAAAAGACAAGAAAAATTGAACAGCCCTCGCACAAAACAACACATTTGCAAATCGCACCTGCCAACCCTCGACCAAAATTTGCAAAAGAGTTGTTTTCTTGCTGACGCACCATCAAGTAATTGATACATAGATACAAAAGAATGATAGATTTATTTTTTGAAATAACTAAATTGTTTTATATATTTGACGAATTAAGGTCAAGTAAAATTTGATAAAGTCGTAAAATGACAAGTTTCGGAGAATTTATAAAGCTCGAAAGGGAAAAAAGAGGATGGACTCAGACTGATTTAGGTGCTAAATTGAGTATTAACATGACAAAAATAAGTCGAATTGAAAACAATAAAGATTTATTTAACTTGGCAAAGCTTAATCTACTTGCTGACCTTTTTGATTTGGAATTAAGTAAACTTAAAGAGCTTTTTTATGGCGATAAATTTGCAAAAGAAGCTTACAAAAATGATTGTTCTGAATATACTTTTCAAGTAGCAGAAAAGACTGTTCAGTACTTAAAATCAAAAAACATTAAACAGCAGAAAATAAAATTTTGATATGGGAGAAGAATTACAATCATTGGGCTTCCAAAAAAAAGGAATCTATATTGCAGAGTTTGAATATTATCCTCTACAGCGTACTTCTTTAGACCAATACAAGAAAGCAAAGGTTATTGCTCCAAAAAGCTATGGGAAGTATGGGAAAAGGCAGCCAGATGGTTTATTAGTTAACCGCACAAATCCTAAGGATTTGAGAGTAATTGGCGTAATTGAATATAAACAATCTAAAGAATTTCAAAGCGAAGAGCAGAAAAAAGAGGCTGTTGAACAATGCAATGATTTGTGTCAAGAATTAGATTCAATATTTGGAATTATTACAGATGGGGAAAATTATATTTGGATAAATCCTAAAATGGATAATCCTGAAAATAATTATAAAGACAGAACAACTGGAAAAGAAAGAAGTTACAGTTTAATAAAAAATGAAGATAAGAAGTTTCTTAAGGAACCGTTTGTTCTACAAAAAACCTCGGAAAAAAACATAGATAAATTAGAATTGGAGACTGAAAACACTATCTTCTACATTAACAGAATAATAAACTCAATTTCAAAAAATAATTCAACCTTAAAATCAACAGAGGAAGTAAATCCAATAAATCTTGCTACTTCTGTATGGCAAGACATTTATGTAAATACAGGTAAAAGCCCTGTAAAATGTTTATATAATGTTGTTGAGTTATTCATTTTTAAATTTTTAAGTGACTTAGAAGTTTTAAAGAATCCATATAACTTTAATTTTGTTTTAGAACTTGCAAAAAATAATGATGCAAAAGAAGCACTAAATTATTATGCTACTAATTGCAGAAAACGCATAAAAAATGAATTATTCCCTGCAGGGGATGACGGTACTACAATTTTAAACGGAACTATTTTTGTTGATTCTAAGGAAAATGCAGTTGAATCACAAGCATCACTTTTCAAAAACTCATTAGAGAAATATTCTAAGTTTGGTTCATTAAGGAATATTCAGAAAGACTTTAAAACAAAACTTTTTGAAACATTTCTTAAACAAAGTTCCGATAAAAGCAGATTGGGGCAGTTTTTTACTCCAAGAAAAGTTGTTAGAGCAATTATTGAAATGGCTGATGTTGACAAATTGAAGCCAGGGACAAGAGTTTGTGACCCATTTTGTGGTGTTGGCGGTTTTCTTACAGAAATATTTCAAGACCCTAATAGAAAAAGAGATTTTATTCCAAACTCAAAAGGAGAAATAAGCCCCAAAATCTCATATATTGGATTCGATAAAGGCAATGATGAAGATGACGAAAGAGTGATAATATTAGCCAAAGCGAATATGCTCATTTATCTTTCTGAAATCGTGGAAAGATACCCAACATTTGCCCCTAAATTTTCAAAAGCAATTAATGATACCTTTCATTTATTAAGTGATTCCAATCTAGGCACTTTGAAAATTGTTAATTCTGAAACGGATAAGTATGATTTGATAATTACAAATCCTCCATATATTACAAGTGGAACTACTTCTCTTAAAAAAGAAATAGAAAATGAAGGTCTTACATCTAATTTTACAGCAAATGGGAAAGGTGTTGATGGATTATGTTTAGAGTGGATTATAAGGAATTTAAAAAATGAGGGCAAAGCATTTATTGTTTTACCTCATGGAATTTTTAACTCTACACAAAATAAAAAATTAAGAGAATTTCTATTAACACAATGCTACATTCGAGGTATTATTTCATTGCCAATTAAAACATTTTTTAATACCCCTCAAAAAACTTTCATTCTAATTATTGAGAAAAAGGAAGATAAAAATTCAATACAAGATTTTCCTGTTTTTACTTATTTGGTAAGTGATATTGGAGAGACTTTAAATATATACAGATTTGAAACCGAGGGCAAAAGTGATTTAGAAAAAGCAAAAGAATTATTCAATTTATTTAAAGGAGCACCAAAAACATTTCCAATAGATTTAATTGGAGATAAACGCTGTAAGATTCAATCAATTGATATTTTCAAACCTGAAGCTAACTGGGATATTGATAAATTATGGAGCAGAGAAGAAAAAATTGAACTCGGTATTGAGGAGGAAGAAAACATCGTTACTATAGATGAGTTTAAAGACAAAATTGATGATTTGATGATTAAACTTTCTGAGTATTCTGAATTTATTACAAAGTTGAAGGATGAAATTTAAAACTATTCCAATAAAAGAGATTCTATTTTCACCTCCTACAAATTCAGGATTGAAGAAGAATCATGTTGAACAGGAATGTATTAGTTCAGATTATATTCCTGTATATTCAGCGACAAAAGATGAAAACTTTGTTTATGGATGGGTTCGTAAGGATTCAAAATGGAAAAAATATAAGAATCTTTTAACATGGGTGAAAGATGGAAGCTCGTCTGGTTTTGTATTTTATCGCAAAGAAGTATTTGTTCCTTATGAAAAACTTAAAATTTTAAAACTTAAAGAAGAATTTACTGATTTTGTTGATTATGATTATCTTAAAATAGTTATACAAAATAAGCTATTATCAATGGGGTACGGCTTTGGCTTCAAATGTTCAATGGAGAGGGTTTTAGAAACAGAAATAAAAATACCAGTTGATGAAAATGATGTGTTTGACATTGATGCCCAACAGAAATTATCGAAAAGTTATAATTCTATTTCAAATCTAAAGTCAAATATTTATGATGCTTTTGATGAGTTTCAAGATATTAAGATTGATATTGATTTTAAAAGAGAATTCAAAAAATATAATGAGTTTGAAATAACCACCTTTTTCAAGCCAATTAAGGGAAAAGCTACATATACTCAGAAATATATTCGTAACAACCAAGGTGAATTCCCTGTTTATTCCTCACAAACTACTAATAATGGAGAAATTGGTAAAATAAAGTCATTTGACCATGATATGGAATGTTTAACATGGACAACAGATGGAATATATGCTGGAACTGTATTTTATCGTAACGAGAAATTTAGTATGTCAACTCATTGTGGTGCTTTAGTTTTAAAGGATAAGTTTAAGGATTTTATTTCTTTAAAATATGTTTACTTATATCTTTTCTTGAACTTGAGAAACTATGCAATCGGAGAAGGAAATAAAAGATTGACAATAGAACAAATGAAAACTGTATCAATATTAATTCCAATTGATAATAAGAATAAGCCAAGTCTCGACCAACAAGAAAGAATTGTGAATAAGTATTACAAATTACATAATGTTGTGGATGAACTAAATTCATTTTTTGAAAATATAAATACTACATTAATAGAATTATAAATCTCCCCTTCACAGCCACACACATTGCCAAGCCCCACGAGCCAACGCTAAAACCAAAGCTTGTCAAAGAGTGTGTCTGTCCGAACGCACGGGA
>JAFGOZ010000097.1 GCA_016926235.1 Bacteroidales bacterium
CATTTGAACCTTTATTTTCCACAACTCATAATCAAAAGGTTGCGAATCGTATTGATGACGAACGTGAATATCATTCATTAAACACCATTTATAATAAAGGTCTGGACAATCCTCTTTTATATCTTCGATTCTAAATTTCCATTCTACTTCGTAATATTGGGAGTTTAAATCAACTTCACAACCAACGCAACATGATTCATAATTAATCCCAAGGGTGTATAATGCTATCTCAATCCAATGAAAATCGGATTTAGATTCTGAGCAGATAGTAATATTTCCATAGCCATCTGCTTTTTGGGTAACTGATAATTTATCAAGAACCCATTCTGGAGAAACTTGAATTTTTTTCATCGTTATATATATTTAAGTATTAATAATTTACAAATAAAAAAACCACCAATAATAACCTCATTGCAACTCCATGACTGCTAAAGACTATGCTTTAGCACATCATTGCGTCCATTGCTTAATTTGGTTATTATTGGCGGCTCGTTCTCCTTCTATTCCATTTTTTGAAGGAGCAGTTTAGTCACCAATCTTCGCACTTTTAAATGCTATGCAATTATACGACAAAAAGAGTGATAATGTTACAAACTTTTTCAACACTTTAAAGTATTGTTTGTCAGGATAATAACATAACTTTTTAATTAAAAAACATACTCTTAATTAAGAGTACTACTCATGAAATCAGAATACCATGTATTGCATAATAGCGGGATTATTAAGGAAATGATAGGTTAAGTAATCAGATATTGAGACATATATGGTTGGATATCAGAGCATAGAGTTCCAATGTTCCCAAAGCATAACCATTGCCAGAGTGTCAAATTTCATTAAATTCGTAGTAGAACCATTTTAATAATCATCTGGTAATAAAGTCTCTATTTACCACTGTCAGTTCCGTCAAAGGAAAATGGTTTTACTTGCAGAAGGTTATGTTGTTTCCTATTTTCTCAATATTATTTGGGAAACGGAATAACTTCAATCAAGTTATTAGTTTCAGATTTTATTATCTTAGTAGGTCGAGATATTTTAATTTAAATCACTTTTATTCATATAATATGGGTCTATTCTCTAACAATAAAAACAGGGCACAACTATTGCTTGAAGCAAAGGAATTAATGGATAGGGAGAACTACATTAAATCAATTCCCCTGTTAGAAAAGGCATTGTCGACTTCATTAAACCCAGATGAACAATTTCCAATTCTGGTTCTGTTAGGAGTCTGTTCAATGCACCAAAAAGACTATAAAAGCACTGTAACATATTGTGAAAAGGCATTGAACCTCAACCATAATTTTGATGAAAGTGCTACGAAAGAAGCGTATTACACACTTGGGGTTTCATATTACTATCTTGCAGAATACCAAAAGGCTATAGAACCTCTTACAAATTACAATAGTGGTTCAAATAAACGCATGGCAATTCGATTAAGAGGGGAGTCATACCAAAAGTGTAATGAATTCGAGAAATCAATCTCTGATTTAGAAGAGTATTTTGGGAATATTGAGAATATCGAATTAGTTGAAGATAATTTCAGACCAATAGTAGCATTATCAAATAGTTATATTCAAACAAACAGATTTATTGATGGCATCTCATTGATTCTAAAGGCTTATGAAATAAAGCCAGATGACATGAATATCAAAATGTCTTTGAGCACTTTTGTAATGGAGTATCTCAACGTTGATGACGAAGAATTTAACTTTGATAATCTAATCTCTAAAGGAAAGTTATTTTCAAAGATAACTTATGCCCTTAGCCCTGATAACAGTGATAGTTTGGGTAAATCCATGCAGTTAGCATTTATTGAGCAATTTGAAAATGCAAAAACTCGAAAGCCAAACTTGGTTGTAATGGATGTTTTGAATATTGGTTCACATGTAGCAGTTGAAATGTTCAAAGAGTGGGAGATAAACAATCAATCAATCAACAACATTCAAAAATCCTATCTTACGTATGAAGTCTCGAAAGTAATACACAATTTCGAGTTCTTTAAAATGGATTTGGATGAAATACATCGTAGTATATTCAATTCATCCTACTTCCTATCCATTGCTCAATAGGCATTAAAGAGGCAAGTCTTCAAGAAAGAAAGTTCGACTATTAGTTTATTTCAAATATTAATATCATGGCAATCAATTTTCAGCAAAATGTAAATGAAAATACGGAGAATCTTATCCGATGGAGACAACGGTATTCCAGTGCAGAATATCCATATAAAGTGATTCTTAACCTATTTTATGATTTGATTCCGATAGAATCTTTATGGAATAGTTTTGGAGGCTCATTTGGGAGCAGTGAGTTTGCTGATATAAGAGAATCGGATTATCATGTTTCTTACATATTTAGAGAGTATCAATTATCGCTACAACCAGTTTTAATTAATAAACTTAAACAGGGTGTAAATGTCGGTGGTCTTAAATCTAAATCATATGATAAACTGATTGAGAAAGCGAAATCCAAATCGAATGAAGCGGTTGAAGAAATAGAATTTACATATATATCGATAAATCCTTTGAAAGCAGCCTTCATCACGTGGTTTTCGATGGGACTTATTGGGATAGATAAAATTAACGCCTATAATTCCGTGTTTAATAATCAATTTCCCATCGCAAACTGGTCTTCATTTGAAGACGTATTTCAAGGTTTTGCCAGCACTTTAGTTTCCGAAATTTCAGGACTTAGTAAACCTGATGGCACAATCTTAACTCCATCCCTGTATCGACCCCTACCAAATCTTTGGTAAGTCGTTATTTTACATAAAGGGGAGGACTATTGAAAACGTTCTCCTTGCCGCTCATCTCTCGATGACGCTTGAAATTCACATACTTTGCAGTCCTTATGAATAGGAACAACAATTTTTTCGTCCCTTTCATACATATCTGCCAGAAAGTGGACATAATCAAAAAAACTCTGTTCTGGTGGATTTGGGGTATCTGTGCCCTGATAAGTCATGTCAACCAAATCATCAACACAAACCCGAATCAGTATATCATCTCCAAGTCCTTCTCTGGAAACATCCCCAACAATTTCAACAACCGTTCTTTCACCGTCAACGGTTTTTAATAGGAATTTCTGGTTAAGTCCTGCCACTGTGCTTACGGCATTCTTGTTTGCAAGCATTAAATATGAATGTAAATTCCAGTCAGGATATGCTCTGGTGATGACATATTTCTGGAATGCGACATCATAAACATACTCAGACCA
>JAFGOZ010000098.1 GCA_016926235.1 Bacteroidales bacterium
AATGACTTGAAAGCTCAACCGGTAGAACTGGAGGGGCATTACACGGACCGTTTTCATGTCGGTTATAACTCATCAGTGTTCGTATTAGATTTTGAGCAATCATTCTGTAATGATGAAAAAGAATATATCCATACCAGAATAATCACCAGTCCTGAAGATGCTAAAGCTTTTTTAGAGCTTCTTCAAAAGACTATTGAGCAATATGAAAAAAATCATGGCCTCATATCTTGAGATAGAGGCTGGTCATATCTACTAGAAATAAAACTGAGTACTTTACTTATTTCAAAATTCTGTTGATTTGATTTTAAATAGTCTTTCCTGAAGGATCGAAATCGATTCCAGTAAGTTTTATTTATGGAATCGAAGGAGCGGAGCAATATCCAAAGCCTCTAACAATTATTATGCATTAGTATTTTTACAACTCTAAAATTCATTCAAAACAAATATCTAAAAATATGAAAAGTCAATGAGTCATTCTGAGACATTTGAAAGCAATGTATCCTTTTATGGAAGATTAGTTGATGATTTAACCAGGGAGATTATTCCCTATAAAGCTTTTCAGGTTTTTTTAAAAGGGTCTAAAAAAAAGCCCTTATATAAAGAGGATGGATATTTTGTGTTTTCAGGCCTGAAAAAATCAAGTGATGATTATGAATTCCACATAACCAGTAATT
Organism: Bacteroidales bacterium; assembly: GCA_016926235.1. Next base: position 675 of record JAFGOZ010000098.1, read on the forward strand.
ATTATCAAACGCGCATAATAAAGAAAGATTTGACCTCTGATTTTATAGAATTAACATTCGATGGAGAAGATGAACTTTATGTCATTATTAAAGATGTTCCGGATAGCACGGGTAATAAGGTAACTTTTAATAAAATAACTTTTCTGAAATCGATCCCTAATGAATCCTTGGTAATTGGTCAAAATGGATTTTCTTCTAAATTAATTGAGACCATAGAAGGAGAAGATGTTGATTATGCATTACTAGAAAGCGTCTCAGGTCTAGATCCTGGAGATATTCTTAGATTCATTCGGAGCAACAACATAGTTATGCGAGCAGATCCCTACTATCATTTTAAAAAGAAGGCAACTCTGCTTGTCTTAAAGTTTATAGAGAACAACCTAAACGAAATTCCAATCAATTCAGTTAAAGTCGAGATCAAGAAAGTAAACGATATATCAATTAATAATACCCCTTTAGGAAATCTGGAACTAAAGACTGTACAATTTGCAGGTAACACATTGATTCTAGGTAACACGAATGACATTACAACATACTCAAATTCGAGAGGGGATATTATTTATTATTATTCTCCGGACACAGTTATAACAAAATTGACTCTATCGATTACAAAAGATGGCTATATACCTATTACAGATGATTTCATTATAACTGCTAATGTAAGAACAGCAATTACTATTGCCTTAACAAGAAATTAGAAAGAATCATAGAATGTTTTTCTTACTAAATTAAATTTACAAGTGAAGAATTGATAACTGAAATCTATACTTATTTTAAAGGAGGAATATTAAAATGACTGATTTGATTAAATTAAATATAGAAGTTCTGGTTGAAGGAGGCCCAAAGATGTCAGCATTTCAATCCATTCCGGTTGAGGCCTACGATAAAATAGAAATTGATATTCCTGGTGGCGATAATGCAAATCCTGGTACGGCTACGATAGAAGTGCAACCTGGTGGCACAGGTCAAGTAAAGTTCCTGTCAGTTATTTCAACTCTTTATGACCCCAAAATAACATATGCGGTTGATGGAGGTAATGATATTGTACTTGATGCTCCTCAACTTTTTTTAGGAAGTGGTTCTGTGGGATTGTTGGGAACTACGCAGAATAGTTTTGTTTTTAATAATGAAGTTGGCGTTGACAAACCTGCATCCATTAAGATCCTTGTTGGTAGAGATGCAACACCATAATACGATTAATGGTTTAAAATAGCCATACTTAAATCAATACATAAATAAACTTACTCAAGCATTCTAGAAAATAATATGAGGTGACCTATGTCGAAAAAAACAGTTAAAAACACATGTAATCAGCCGCTTTATTTAAATTTATTAGGTGATAGATCAATCAAAATTAAATCTAGAGGTAAAGTAGAAATCGAAGACGAATATCTACATTCATCTGAAATAGATTTTCACAGAACCCGAGGGAACATTGTAATTTTAGAGGAGAGGGAATCAACTCGGCAAAAAAAAGTAGAAATCAAAAAAGATGTCGAAAATATAAAAAAGGTTGAGGATAAAAAAAAAGAGGACAAAAAAATAAAATAATTGGTTAATCAAAATTGAAAGGAGGTTGAAAATGCCAGAATATTTATCTCCCGCAGTTTATGTTGAAGAAGTCTCAAGTGGTATAAAACCTATTGAGGGTGTTGGTACTTCAACCGGGGCTTTTATCGGCATTGCAGAGAAAGGACCAATTGCTGGTGCAGATTATGGTAAGGACGGTCCTGGAAAACCAATGTTAATAACAAGTTTCGGAGATTTTAACAGGATATTCGGAGGATTCATAAATGGCGAATTTCTGGCCTATGCTGTTCAGCAATTTTTTATGGAAGGAGGAACACGTTGTTATGTCGCTAGAACTGCCCATTTTAATGACCCATCGGTTCCTGGTTCGCTAACAGCTACAAAATCATTAACTACATTGGTAGATGTCAATAGCAATAATATTTTAGAGGTTTCATCGATTAACGAAGGAGAATGGGGAGACAACATTAATATTGAGATAGAATCATCAAGTAAATATTCGACTATACTCAATGGCGGATTATCTACTGGTGCTACTGAAGCAACCTTACTAAGTTCTGAGGGTATCGAGGTAGGTTCGATTTTAGAACTGGTTGCTCCATCAGCATCAACAACCATTATATCTAGGGTTGTTATTACGCGCCTGGCTGGAAAAAGAGTTTTTTTTGAAGATGGATTGGTTCCTGATGTCAACATTCCTGATAAGGCCATTGTCACGGCAAGTGATTTTACACTAAAAGTAAAATATGGAGATAGATATGTCGAAACCTTTGAGAATCTATCTATGGAGAATACAAATATCACTGACTATGTTGAAAATCGGATCAACAATGGAAGTGCAAAATCAAAATATATTCGAGTAAGAGATCTGTTAGGTACAGCAAGTAATGAAGCACCTGTTCCTACACTAACACCCCAATTTCTTACACAAGGCAGTGATGGTAACCCAGATGATGCCTTCGACTTTTTAGGAAATGAAGATGCCAAAACCGGGTTTTACGCTTTTGATTCTATTGACGACATTAATATCATGGCGGCTCCAGGAATCACAATTCGAGATGTTTTTTTAGCTGGAATGACTTATTGTGAAAATAGAAAGGACTGCTTTTTTGTAGGTGATGTGGCGCAAGGAGAAGATACCGCAAAAAAAGCTTTGGATTTTAAAAATGGAACCGGTAATTATGCGGGAAAACAGGCTTTAAACTCCAAATATGGAGCTCTATATTGGCCCTGGGTGCGAATAGCTGATCCTCTTAGTAAACAACAAAAAGCCATGCCACCTTCCGGCGCTATTATAGGGTCTTACTCAGCAACAGACATCAGACGAGGTGTTCATAAAGCCCCTGCCGGGATTGACGATGGGTTTCTTAACTCAGTTGTCGGAATTGAAAAGATAGTAACAAAGGGGGAACATGACCTTCTTAATCCAAAAGGTATAAATGTTATTAGAACTTTTCCTGGTCTAGGCATCCTTATATGGGGTGCGCGAACTACATCATCTGATCCTGAATGGAAGTATATAAATGTTAGACGGCTTTTCCTGTTTCTTGAAGAATCAATCCATAAAGGGACCCAGTGGGTAGTTTTTGAACCTAATGATCGATCTCTATGGAAAAATATAGCAAGAAATATTCGTGCCTTCCTTAGAATTCAATGGCTTGAGGGTAAACTTGTCGGCAATACAGAAGAACAAGCATTTTATGTGAAGTGCGATGAAGAGACTAATCCTCAGGAGTCCATTGACTTAGGGAGAGTGATTACAGAGATTGGAGTGGCTCCGTCAAAACCTGCTGAATTTGTGATTTTTCGGATTGCTCAGTGGGATGGTGGAGCAAGTGTAAGTGAATGATAGATGATATAATAATATTTTATGCAGATTTATCAATAATAAATATATAGAAGGAAGGAGGAAAACATTATGCCGCGTCGCGAAAATGATCCTTTTGCAAGTTTTAATTTTCTTGTAGAAAGCGGTGGATTACTCCGTGCAGGTTTTTCTGAATGTACGGGCCTTAATTCCGAAACAGACCCTATCGATTATCGCGAGGGAAAGGATGACATAACAGTACGAAAACTTCCAGGTCTGACTAAATTTGGAAACATTACTTTAAAAAGAGGCGTTGCTGTGGGACAGGATTTCTTTGAATGGAGGAAATCTGTTACAGATGGAAATATTGACAGGAGAGATATCTCAATAATCTTATTGGACGAACAGAGAAATGAACAGTTGCGTTATAATCTTACAAGTGCGTGGCCTGCAAAGTGGACAGGTCCGGAATTTAAGGCAGGAGCGAATGAAGTAGCCGTTGAAACAATAGAAATAATTCACGAGGGGGTGAAACTAGGATGACTCTACAGACCGAATTCGAATTTACTCTGCCCAAAGGGTTTATTGATAAAGAGGGAAACCTTCATCGGCACGGTGTCATGAGGCTGGCAAATGCAAAGGATGAGATATTACCCATGCAGGATCCACGTGTTCAACGAAATCAAGCCTACCTGATAATTATTTTACTCGCCCGTGTAATTACTAAACTCGGAGATGTTCGAGACATTAATCCGGGAACAATTGAAAACCTGTTTTCTTCCGACCTTGACTATCTTCAGAATTTCTATAACCAGATAAACAGTAATGGAAATAACGCCCATACTGTTGTCTGCCCTGATTGTGCAAAACAGTTCGATATTGAGCTAAGCTCAATGGGGGGGTTTTAAGCTACCCCCTGCATGAGATTTACAGGGAGGTAGCATACATAGCTTACCACTTCCACTGGTCTCAAGACAATATTATGGAAATGGAGCATCCTCAGCGCAGACTCTGGGTAGAAGAAATATCAAAAATAAATCAGGAAATTAACGAACAGGAAAATGATAGCTTCAGCAGAATATAAGTCGCCGCGAGTCTATTTAAAAAGCCTTGAAACGGAACCCCTGTCTCCACTTCTTAGTTCAGTAACGGGTTTTGTTGGAGTTGCAGAAAAGGGGCCTCTCAATCTTCCACAATCGATATGCAACTGGGGTGAATATTTAACAATTTTTGGTTCATTTGTTTCATATAGCCATCTCGCAGAGTCGGTTTATGGATTTTTCCTTAATGGGGGAGAAAGATGCTATATCGTGCGTGTCGGGTGCTCTCCCTATGATTCATCAGACGAAAAGAAAGATATATGGAATGTATATGAACAATTACAAAAAGCCTCTAAAACAATATTAGATGAACTGGGGAATAACAGCATAAAGTTTGAAGCAATAAATGAAGGCCGTTGGGGAAATTCAATAAAGATTGAAATAAGCGGAGGAATTCAAAAAAAAATCGAGCTAAGCAGACTCGCTCATGCAGCCAATTCATCCGATAATGAAATTGTGGTTGATTTTATCTATGACTTTATGAAGGGCGACAAAATATGGATTACTCATAGGGATGATAAATCAATAATCAAATCATATGAAATTATTGACATAAATGAAGAAAGCAGATCCATATCTCTAAACAATACCCTGGATGAAGAATTCCCTGACGAGAGTGTAGTATCTGGATATGGTTTTCGACTATCCGTTACATGTATTGACAAAAGAGAGATCTTTGACAATCTCTCCATGAATCCTGACAATCACTATTATTTTAAAAACATTATAAACGGCGACCCAAGCGTAATCAATTATATTGAAAAGGCGAGAAATGGCAATTCGATCATTGTCACTGTTGTAGAGTTAGAGCCTATAGATAGCAGTTCATGGTTTAAACCTAAACCGGATGTATATAAACTGGAGAATGGAGGCGATGGTTCCGTATATGCTCAAGGCACTTTAATAGATGATAATAATAATGATTCCATTGCTGTTTACAGCAAAAAAAGAGGTAGTGATGGTAATACTATTCAGGTTGCGACAGAAGAATTTTGTGCTTTAACGGCTCTTCCTGTTCCTTACGGATCAAATGTGGTTACAGTTAATAATATCACCGACTTTATAGGAACAAAAGATAGCTGGCTTGTCATCACAGATGGTCTTAATACCGAAGAACGTGAAATCGTTACAATCAGCAAGGATAAAAATGAAATAACGCTTCAAAGTATTTTAAGCAATGAATACCCTGAAGCTTCAAAGATTACAATAAAACACTCTCCTGCTGATAAACCTAACTTTAATATAATAATAAAACAAAAAGAAAAAGATGACCCTCTTGAACAATATAATAATCTTAATATCAAGAGTAGTAGGGGAAGATTTTTTAAAACTGTCATTAATGACGGCTTAACAGACGCAAATATTTCAGCATCTGAATATATACGCGTAAGTGATACTAGCCCGTCAATAGATCCCCCACAATTGAATTCCCAAATCCCGCTGGCAGGCGGAAAGCATCCAAGTGAAATAGCCTATGAATATTATACAGGTTATACAGACAGTAATTCATATTTCACTTCACCAAACAATGATAACACCAGGTTCTATGGCTTATCAGCGCTTGAACTTGTAGATGAAGTAAGTCTTGTTTCCATCCCTGACCTTGACTGGATCGCAGAAAAGAACCATACAAAAAACGAAAATCAAAAAGATTTTATTCTGGCTCAAAAACAGATTCTTTTTCATTGTGAAAAAATGGGAGAAAGATTTGCCATTCTTGATTCGATGCACGATACCAAACCGATGGATATTACTCAATGGCCTCTGCACTTTGAAAACAAAAGATCATCCAAGTTTGGAGCATTTTATTATCCGTGGCTTTTTTGTACTTTTGATGGAAAGAAGAAATGTGTTCCTCCTTCAGGATTTATTGCCGGCGCTACTGCTCAATCAGATAGAAAGATCGGTCTCAATAAGGCTCCTGCAAACATGAAGTTGAAAGGTGCCTTTGATCTTGAATTTTCTGTTAACCAGGTACAGCAGGATGAGCTAAACCCTATTGGGATTAACTGTATTCGAAAATTTGAACATAGCGGCATCAGGGTTTGGGGCGCCAGAACATTAAGCAATGAGAGTAAATGGGAATATGTTAATGTAAGAAGGGTTTTTCTTGGCATCATAAAGACCTTATATAATAAATTATTATGGAGTGTTTTCGAACCAAACGATAGCAATTTATGGAAAAGAATTGAATCAACATTAAACTCCTATTTTCAAGCTTTGATTAGCAAAGGTATGACGGCCAGTCAAAGACCGGAAGAGGCTTATTATGTTAAATGTAACGATGAAACAAATACCAGAGATATAATAAACTCAGGCCAGGTCATTGCCGAGATTGGAGTTGCCCTTACAAACCCTGCGGAATTTATAATAGTAACAATTAAAAAAACACCGGAAAGTTTAATGCTGGTAGAAGAAGATGTTTGATCAACATTTAAAAGGTAATTGATGAGAAGACAAAATGATCCTTTGGGTAGTTTTAGATTTATTCTTGAGCTTGGGTTTTTCCAGGTTGCAGGATTTAGCGAATGTACAGGCTTACAGCTTGAAACCAAGATATATGAGTATAAAGAAGGTGGTCGTAATACGAGCAGTTTAAAATTTCCGGATACGGGATCCGTCGGCAATATAACACTAAAGCGAGGGCTTAGCATTGGTTCGAACGCGTATGTGCTTTTTGATTGGCATAACGATGTAATGAACGGCGTTTTCACTAATCAAAATAAGAGAAAACCTGATCCTGATGAAGATATCGATAGAAAATGTACCATTATACTGATGGATGACTCCGGATCACAGGTAAAACGATGGACACTTTTCAGAGCTTTCCCAGTAAAATGGACCGGTCCTGAACTTAAGGCAACAACAAATGAAGTCGCCATAGAAACACTGGAGATTGCCTGTGAAGGCATTGAAATGATAAGGGAATAAAATTTAAGAAGCTATGGCGTTAGGTGATTCAAACATAATAGGGGATGTTACAGATACATTGGTTAATCTTCTTTCTGAACTTGATGTAACACTGGACTCTCCGGCAGAATTAAAAGGAAACAGTGAATATAAAAAAATAAATCTTTACCTGTATCAAGTTCTGGAAAATGCTTACTCAAAAAATCAACCCTGGTTAACAGATGTTTCCGGGAAAAAGCAGTATCCCCCTTTAGCCCTTAATCTCTATTTTCTTCTTACGCCCTATGCCTCAGATACAAAAAGCGCACATGAAGTCTTAAGTTACGCAATGAGAATCTTCTATGAAAATTCAATTATGAAGGGTGATACTCTAGCCGGGTCTTTAAGATTAGTTGTAGAACAATTACGGCTCATTTTCTGCCCCATGGAATTAGAGGAATTAACAAGAATCTGGAATGCGCTTCAATCAACATACAGACTATCTGTGTGTTATGAGGTGAGTATTGTATTAATTGAATCAGAGATTGTTGAAGACGTAAACAGGGTGATGAAAAAGACTAATATATATTCATCTAAATGATATGAAAAATCTTATTAACCAGAAGGAATACTTTGAAAATAGCAGAGAGCATCTCTATGCAGAACTACAACTAATTGAGTTATTAATAAAGAAACAGATACTTATAACGAATGGGCAGAATAAGGATTATTATAAATTTGATGAATTTTCAGGAATGTACATCTCTGAAGAAGAGATCGACTCATATATTGATGAAAATGAAGAAAATCCATTCGTTCAGGAAAACATAAATAATGAAAAAATAATTAATATTGACCGCAGGATCAGGAAGGTAAGAAGTCAAATAAATCAATGTATAGACTCTTCTCTTAAAAAAGGGATAAATCTAAATCTAATTCAACTTGTAAAAGTATTTAATCTTTCAAAAACGGAAGTAGAAATCCTGCTTTGCTCTCTTGCTCCTGACATAGATATGAGGTTTGAAAGATACTTTTCTTATCTCCAGAATGATGTTTCAAAAAAGCGGCCATCTGTTCAACTTCTCAGCAAAATATTCTTTGGGGAAGACAGGGGAACATATCAAATAAGAAAGCTCTTAAACGAAGACTCGCCACTAACAGGTAATCACCTGATTAGCTTAAATACTAATGGTATGAACGATGAATTACCACTTTCACTTCAACAACCAAAGGCCCCACTCAGCGTTATTAATTTCCTGATAGAAATCAATCAACTCGATATTACTCTCAAAGGAATTGCAGAATTAGAATCACCATATTTAATGGATATGAACGCAGGATATTATTTTCACCACAAGAATATTATTAAAAAGATGTTACATCATTATGAGGTACACAATAAAATTCCTCTTACTTATATATCCGGATTACATGGTTCTGAAAAAAAGTCATTAATAGATACAATTGCGCATTTTTTAAATCAAAAAGTGATAAGGATTAAGTGCTCAAAATTGATTGGATTTGAAGGAGATATACTAAACTTACTTAATATCATAGAAAGAGAAAAACTGCTTCACTCTGCCATTGTCCACTTAGCCAATATTGATATGATTATCGATGATAATGATAAGATGAAGGAAAGGTTAAATATTATAAAAGAATATTTTCAAGAAAATGGAGTTGGTAGCATAATAATTTCAGGAACAAAACGTTATGAAGAAATTAAGGACATCATTGGGCTCATCCCGCGGCAATTTCATATTCCTCCTCCAAACATTGAGGAAAGAAGCGAATTGTGGAAAACATACTTGAAATGTACAGGCAATAAAGATGGAAATGAACTGTTAGACGAACTTGCTTCAAAGTATCTTTTCACTCCAGGTCAAATAAAATCCGTTATTCAAAAGTCGTTTATAAATTCCATAAATAAAATTGATGAAAATATGATGGTAGAATTGAATGATCTCTATAAATATTGCAAAGAAGAGTCTAACCAGCGGTTATTCACTTATTCTCAGAAAATCGATCCTAAGTATACATGGGATGATATTATTATACCTATAGATAATTTGAATCAGTTAAAAGAGATTTGTAATTGTGTGAAGAATCGAAAGCGGGTTTATCATGATTGGGGTTTTGAGTCAAAAATCAGCTTAGGTAGAGGATTAAATGTCTTATTCTCTGGACCTCCGGGAACAGGTAAGACCATGAGTGCGGAAATAATCGCAAATGAACTCTCCCTTGAGTTATATAAAATAGATCTTTCACGTATAGTAAGTAAATATATAGGTGAGACAGAGAAGAACCTCAATAAGATATTTCTCGAAGCAGAAACAGGTAATTGCATACTATTCTTCGATGAAGCAGATGCGCTCTTTGGGAAAAGATCGGAAGTAAAGGACTCTCACGATCGTTACGCAAACATAGAAATTAGTTTTCTTCTACAGAAAATAGAGGAATATGAAGGCATAGTTATGCTGGCGACAAATATGATGAAAAATTTTGATTCAGCATTTCTTCGCAGGCTTAACTATATTGTTGAATTCCCATTTCCAAATGAAAAATATAGAGAACTTATCTGGAATAAAGTATCTGGGGTATTCACTTGACTGGCGTAACCCCAAGATGTAGTATTCCTCGTTATGGAGGATTATCCAAAAAATTTGGAAGAACTCGAA
>JAFGOZ010000099.1 GCA_016926235.1 Bacteroidales bacterium
TGATTGGAAAATAGTACTAAGTGCAATCGGAATTGTGTTTGGTCTTACTATACTCACTGTTATTTACGAATTGATCAAGGCTTCAACCGCAAATCCAGTGAATGCAATAAGGTATGAATAAAAACGTCAACTCCCTCGTCAACCAGCTAAAAAAGCCCTCGCAGAACATTGATCTTTAAGGGCTTATATTATCGATTTTCATACTCACACCTCTCCCACACCCACACTAACCGAGAACTGAGAACCTTGAACCGAGAACCACAAAGCCCAAAAACCTGATGGTTTTTGGGCTTTGTGGTGCCACTCGCACCACATGATCCTTTATCGATTTTTACTGATTTTAATTTAGAACGTTAAATTTTGGTGCTCTGTATCGGGATTTTCAGATCAACTTTTTACTGCAAGATTAAAAACAGGCAAAAGAAGGAAATAAAATTCGTCAACGCAGACGTTACCAAATTGCATATTTCAATTATATGTTGAGATTTTAACTACTCCATCTCCTGTTCTTCCAGCCATTTCCTTACTCTTTCATGTTCTGCCTGGTATTTGGCTTCCACATCTCTGACAATCTGCTGAAATTCTGGTTCGTCCCGGATGCTGTCAAATAACGGATCATTTTTTATAAGGACGACCATCCAGAAGGGCTCCCTTTTCCTTTGATTATAAATTCTTAAATTCTCATACGCCTTATCCTTTTCTCCCCTGAATGCATATATCCCCGCAAGATCATAATATGAAAATAATTGTTTTGATCTAAAACGTCCTAATTTAATCTCATTGTTGCAATACTCTATATGTTTATCAAAATAATATTCAGCTTCTTTCTTGTACCCATTTTGCCAATATGCATATCCAACACGTTGCATATCCCATAAAGCAAGACTTCCAGTAGCTTTTTTTCTTTCAATCCATTTTTTGTAAAATCTTAATGATTCATCATATTGTCGTAAGGAATTATAGTTGCTTGCCAGGCTGAAATAAGTACTCATTGAATCTATTGAATATGCTTTCCACAGGAAATCATTAGCTTTTGCGAAATCTTCAAGATTTTGTTCTAAACCTGCCAGAAAAATATAATATCCCACTGAATCGCCATCTAATTTAAGAGCTTCATCACGATAATATTTAGATTTTTCTATAAATCCAGCATGATAATATGTGCTGCTAAGGGATTTTAATGTACTGGGTAATTCTTTTCCTCGATTAAGGGATGCAGCTTTCTGAAAATTATCAATTGCTTTGACAAGATCATCCCCCCAGCTATACAAATTTCCTTTAATTCCATAAGCCATCCCATCGTTTGGATTAAATTTTATGGCTTTATCACATTCTTTTATTGCTTGCTCTTGGTTACCGATAGCATAATAATAGCTCCCTTTGATAGAATATGCTTCAGCTAGTTGATCATCAAACGAAATAGCAATATCTGTCAGAATCAGAATAGAGTCCCCGAAATTTTTAGTGAAATATTCTTCATAATAATGTTTTTACCAATATATCCTGGCCAGACTGCTATATGCCCGGGCGAATGAGGAATCATATTCCAGTGCTTCATGATAGAGATCTTCCGCTCTTTCCAATGCTTCCCTGTTACCCTCCCATTGGTATTTCCAATATTCTTCTTTCCCTCTCTGGTAAAAATCATATGCGGTAAGACTTGTGGTTGGTGTTTTTTCAATGAGTTGCTTTTCCTCGGGAGTTATTATCGCTTTCAATTCTGCTGCTATAGCCTGTGCAATCCGGCTTTGTATACCGAAAATATCTTTGGTCTCCTCTATTTCCTGTTCATAGGATTCCGCCCAGAGATGTCTGTCTGTGACAGCCTCAATTAATTGTACCCTAACACGGAAGGTGTTGCCATATTTCTGCCCACTTCCTTCAACTATATAATGCACATCAAGTTCTTTTGCAATTTCAGGTGTGGAGGGTTTATCCGGGCCTCTGTATTGCTCAACAGAATTACGGGAAATAACCCTGAAATCTTTAATGGTTTGTAAATTAATAAGAATCTCATCCATGATGCCATTGATAAAGTATTTGTTCTCTTCTTCCTGGCTATCATTTAAAAATGGTAATACCGCGATGGATTTTTCCAGTTCATTAATTTGCTTTCCACCTCCAATGATGTCGAATATAAACAGAGCCACAACAACAATAACAGCAGCCAGCAAAAGTCCGGAGAATATTATTATCCTTTTCTTCAGTATACGAATTGTTTCTTTTGAATTATCCGGTTCTTTAATTTTATGCATTTCTTCTTCTATCTTCGTTTCACCAATGGTCTGTGTATCCTTGTATTTCAAATACCATTCTATTACAGTTGCAAGATTATTAAGAACTGGTTTAACCTGTCGTGGATCAAATTCTTTAGGGTGGGAACCAAAAGTAGACAGACTATTCAGGCTTTGCATTGAAGCAAAGATATGTGATGGGATCTTCTCTTCCCTGTTGAGTTTATCAATGATCCCCTGAAGAGGTTCTGTCTTGCGTGGTCTTTTTAATTCACATTCGCAAAGATCGGTGATGATAACTTCCAGGCATCTCCTTGCATAAACAAGCACCATGTTTTCATCGCTGGCACTGATCAACCGTTCCAGTTCCTTTTCCAATTCGGGTGACTGGCCTTTAATAGAATCATAAAGCCGCTCAATTTCTTTTATTTCTAAGGACCAGATCTGCATGAGATTGGGAAATAATGATCAAGTTTGATTACATAAAATTACGTTAATTCAAATTTAAAATCAAATAGTCATAATTCTATAAATGAAGAGATTATTACTGGAAATAAATGCAGGTGATAAATTATTCCCTTAGAAGTTTTTCAATTCTGATAATAAACTGTTTCATTTCCTCAAATAATTGAACAACATCATTTTTTTCAAATTCAATAAAAGTATCATAATCACCTGTTGTTCTGTTTTCATATGCTTTCCTGAGAACTCTTCCATAATTCTTTTCAACTTTTCCTGTTTGGATGAATTCTTTATTGAACCAACCTATTAGTTGCTGATGTTTTGAGGATTCAAAATCAAACTTTAGAGCTAATGCCAAAAGGGAATAAAATATTCCGTAATAAATTCTATTGACAGCAGCAGGATATTTTTTATTTATGATTAGTATATCAACAACTTCAATAGTATCTATCGCCTGTTGAAGTCTATACTTTATCAGATTACTTTTATCTTTATTATCCGGATTCATGCGTATAACCCACCTTTAAGTGCATTTTGGAATATTGGTTGTTTCCCTCTGAGAGAGTTTATCTCTGACTCAGCAAGCACGTGTGTATCTGTTATAATATTGTATCTTAGATCAATATCATAACATAAATCAGAAATTATTCTCTTTTTTTGCCAATCCGGTTTTTCCTGAAGAATAATTAAAAAATCATAATCCGAATCGATTCCTGCTGCATCCGATATCCGGGATCCAAAAAGTATAACATCCTTAATGTCGTTCCCAAAGTACTTTTTAAGATGAGTTTTCAGGTCTTTAAGTATTTTGATATTATCCTTCATATGTGAGCGTTTATAGTACAAATTTAGTGAAAATCCCGATATTGATATATATCTAGCCACCAGGAAGCAACCCCCAAAATAGTTGGACCAAAACATCAATCAAATCGTCACCCAATAATGTCAAAATCCCGCAGATCATTGATACTGCGGGATTTATGTTTGCGAGAAGTGGTGCCACTCGGAATCGAACCAAGGACACACGGATTTTCAGTCCGTTGCTCTACCTACTGAGCTATGGCACCAACCTTTAAAAAA
>JAFGOZ010000100.1 GCA_016926235.1 Bacteroidales bacterium
CCGTGACAGCTTTCTGGCTAAAGTACCAGGACACTGCCCGGTGCAAGCGTCGGGTAGCACAACCTCCCCATATTGCCGGGCCGTTATGCTTAAGCCTAAGTGCTGGTAAGGGATAGATTCGACTTGACAAGAAAGGCCTAAGCATAACGGTTTCAAAGTAATATTTCATGGTAAAATGGCTAATTCAATGGCACAAAAAAGACAATAGTCAAGTGGTTTTCATCTTACTTTATAAGTTTTTACACCTTGACATATCCTGCTTAAAAAAGTAAATTTATTATATGACAACCGATATGATTAAAAAATATATTTTTCTACTTCTCACTTCCTTAATCTCTCTGGATATCATAGGTCAGGAGACAAAAAAGATTTCAATTAATATTAATGGTAATTGGAGTAATATTATCTATGATAGGATATATGAAGGTGCTGGAGGATTTACGCTTGGGCTTGATCTACTGATAAATACTAAAACAAAATTTAGCCCAAGAATAGAGGTTAACTACAGCATATTTAGTGTGTTGGATGTGTATCTGGAAACATTAGACGGTTACCCTGTTGTTTCAATGGACAATGGACCTTTAGTTTTTATGGGTTTAGCATATAATCCATTTAACCGATTCGATGTTTCTTTTTCTCCTGGATTATGTTTCTTCAATTCTAAGACTTATTTCGCAATAAAGCCTAGCATAGAACTATACCTTGACCATAAGAAACGATTCCTAATAAAAGCATCCTTAACTAATATCTTTATTAATGATCATGCTGGCAATCAACCAGAAGGATATGTCAATATCGGATTAGGCGTAAGACTGTATTAACAAATATATTAGTGCTATTATAATCTGCCCTCAAATTCAGAAACAAAACGCTATCATTTTGCAACATTTCCATAACCTGACAACTCCTGCAAAGGATCATATTTTAACACAGGCCTAAGCATAACACGGACGGTATAATTAATGGGCTCGTCATGGTTTTTGCTGAATCCTGCTCCCATGACAAATCCTGCTGAAACTTGCACCCGGACACGCGCACCTATCTTATTTTAAAATCCTGCACCAGGATAAATTTGTGGCTCCGAGATAATTTGTAACGCTTTCACTGCGCCAGTACCCCTAATAAAAATTGTGTACTTTGATAGTTCTCTGGCCCCAATAAACCTTGTATCGCGAAACGCCCGGCATCGATAAAATCTTGTACTTGGATGGCAAAAACCACGCCGTACCCTCCTTTTCCGGCCGAAAGGAGCCTTCTGCTAAAGAATCAAGATTGGTGGTTCGGCCAGAATACGTCGGGTAACGCCCACTAAATTATACCGCCGGGCCGTTAGGCAACATTCGAGTCACCAGTTAATTTAATGACATCGAAATAAGAACCTTATGAGAACTACAGAATTTCAACATAAGGATTGGATATTTAGACTCATTGAAAAGGACAATTATGATTTTGAGATTGAAGTCATCGATCCAGAGAAAACTCCTTCACCCCCTTGCCTTTACAAATACTACTCTTTAAATGAAAATAGCATAGACTCGTTACTAAACAATTATATTTTTGCCTCTCATCCAAGACATTTTAACGATCCTTATGACTGTAACCAGAATATCTTTAACCTTGATTCAACTCCCCTTTTTGTATACCAAAATTTCTTAGGAGTTCTCGAAACACTAGATCCAAACATCTCGATAACAAAAATGTATTACTCTCAATTACAGGATCTTAAAGCTTTATTTATCGAAGGTTTCTGGCAAATAATGTATTCAAAATGTGGGATAGTAGCACTTTCAGATCTACCCACAAATATTCAAATGTGGGCTTATTACTCAAGATTAAATGGTTTTCAAATCAAACTTGATCCAAAAAAGTTACCAGACAACTTTAAAGGCCCAGTTAAAGTGAGGTATACTGTTGACTTTGATAAAATTCCTGTTCTAAGAGAATTATTCTTACCAGTTCTCTATCAGATATGTAATAAAGAAATAAATTGGAAACATGAATCAGAATGGAGATATCTCGTTGTTGGGCCAGATGAAATGGAGGTACCCTTTCCAATTTTTAAAATAGTACAAAAATCCCCCCATAATCGAAAATTTCCTTATGATATTTCTGCTTTAAAAGAAATAACACTTGGTTGCTATTTCTTTAATCCTGAAGAACATCATCGAATTGATCATAATAATTCTATATTCGATTTGACCAATGCCACAACAAAAGACACTGACCTGCGACTTAAAATCCTCAATTATCTTACCGATCATCCAGATATAGAAACATCTTTCATTTTTTGGGAAAAACTTGACAACTTTTTGTTACTCAAGGTTCCCATTATCTTAAAAAAGAAAGATGATAGAGTTTACGAAATATATTTTGATTTTAAATAAAACGTTGCCTAACATTACAATGAATTTGACCGTTAGTCAATATTCGGATAGCCAATAACCTTGACTCTTAGAAATGAGAAAACCAATATTATTAATTGCTTTTTTCGCTATTTCGGCATTAATATTTGCTCAAAATGAGTTAAGATCAACTTCAGTGAATCTTAACTTAAGAAAGGACCCTTGGATTGATAATAATGTAATCTGCGTAATCCCAAAATCAACTTTATTGACTACAAATAATTCAATTCAAACTTCAACTGAATGGATTAAAGTCAATTATAATGGGAACATCGGATATGTTTACAGCAAATACCTTGTTAGTCCTGAATTCAAGAGTTCGTTTAGCAGTAGTAATTATAACCCGGTAAATACTTCTGGGACTGTAAAATACTATACAAATTCAAGGGGTGAAAAAGTACAATCCCCTACATATTACAAGACAGCTCCTGCAGGGGCAACAGCAGAATGTAGAGACGGAACGTATAGCTTTAGTAAGAATCGAAGAGGTACTTGTTCACACCATGGAGGAGTTAAACGATGGTTAAAATAGCACTAATTATTTTGATAGATTTAATAAGCTATCTCAAACCACTGAAAAATAAATAGGCTGCAGTTATTATTTTTTCTGAAATTTTGGAATGCATTAAAATCAGAAAAATGAAGAATACTATCTTGATTATAATCCTATTACTTGTCCAATCAAATATTTTTGGACAAATAACTTTCAGAATAGAAAGTGATATCTTTTCATATGATTTAAGTGTAAAGATCTCAGAGAGTACTTATTCACCAGATGTGACCATTAAAATTGGTTCAGACGTCTACAGTCCTGATTTTACGGTGGGAATTTCGAATTCTAAACAGGATGCAGACTTTATTATAACCAAATCAACCAATGCAGATATTTCGATAAAAGCTGGTGAATCAATTTATTCACCAGATATTAGCATAAAAGCAGGAGAAAATGTTTATTCTCCTGATGTGACAATAAAAATTCTAAAATCAGGTACGGTTAATTATATTGTATATACAGAGAAGGATTTTATTACTATGACAGATTTAATTGTTGCCTTATTACCCGCAATAAATAAACAACTTGATTATAAATTAAAAGGCATTCCTGTTTATGTTGAAAAGGGCAGTAATGAAGAACCAAGCTCAAACAGTATTGACCTGATAAGTTTACTCAATGGAGCATCCATAATTGCTCAAGATAACGAAAATACATACTTAGGCAAGATTTCGAGCCAATATAATTCTGAATCAATCTTTAATGAATACGGGAAATACGGAAGTGAGTATAATTCAAGCTGTATTTGGAATGAGTATTCAAAATTTGGCAACGAATACAATTCTTTATCACCTTTTAATGAATATAGTACAAAGCCACCAATGATAATAAAAAATGGAAAATTAATTGGATATTTGACAACAAATAAATCCATAAAAGGAGGACTTTCACCACACTTACTCTTAGGATTAAAGAATAAATTCTAAAATAAAACGTTGCCTAACATGGACAATATGGGTAAGTTGTTTGTCACACTTTTTGCTTTTGCTCCTGCACTTAAGACAAATTTGTAATGGCTGTTGCACCCGGACACGCGCATCTGCCCGCAATTAAATTCCTGCACCGTGACAGCTTTCTGGCTTCGAGACAGCTTGTACCCTGACACTGCGCCAGTGCCCGCAATCAAATTTGTAACCGGTGATAAATTCGCGGCTCCGATCAACCTTGTACCGCGACACTCGTATAGGCCACAAATTTTGTACCCGGACGGCAAAAAGTGCGCCATACCCTCCTTGCACCGTGACAGTTTTCTGGCTAAAGTACCAGGACCCTGCCCGGTGCTTGCGTCGGGTAACACAACCTCCCCATATTGCCGGGCCGTTAG
>JAFGOZ010000101.1 GCA_016926235.1 Bacteroidales bacterium
AACACAGCCTCTCCCATCGGGGTTGTAGTGTCAATAACGCCTTCAGTTAAACTTCTAAAATTGATCCCTTTTTGCTTTAAATCATAGAAAAGGTCAATAAGTTGTTTTGCTGTTCGTCCCAACCTGTCGATGCTGTTTACAATCAATATGTCGTCTTTGCGAAGCTGCGAGAATAATTTATCCTGATTGGGGAGAAAAACGCTTCTTCCGGAGAGTTTTTCTTCAAATATTTTATCACACCCGGCTTTTTGCAGTGCATCAATTTGCATTTCCAAATTTTGATCCTTTTTGCTTACTCGTGCGTACCCGAAATTCATATATATAAAGTATGGTTAAAGGTTACTATTTAATTAAACAAACTTAGATAAATCGAACTGGATAAACAAACTATATTTTTCAACAATGAAGTACTAAAATTGAAAATCAAGGAAGTATGGTAAAACGGTTGTTTGATTGAACTTTTCTTTAAAGGATTATACCTTCAATAAGTAGTGAAACGAAATAACTGTGAATCTGGTTCAACCGCAGGAAAAGGCTTTATTCCGCTAAAAGGGCGATTGTGTGTTAAATTAAAACTCCAATGTGAAGGGGGAGAACTCAGAGAGCCGTTTTACAAAAAGCGGTTTGAGGATTCAGAAGACGTGTCTCTGAAACTTTTCCTGTTGTAATATGTTCATTGATATAGCATAAACACCAAGGAGTGAAGCTAAAATGATAATATTTGTATGTGGTTGATAATTACAAGATTATTCTTAAATCCTGATTTTACTATTTAAAATGTTCCCTAATTTGATTTCTCGGGAAAATATTCAGAACTTTCATTAGTCTCTATTTAATTTAAGAACTAATAGTTATAGGATCCTTATAATAAGAAATAAATGTAAATATTTATAGAAAAGGTAAGCATAATTGTTGTTAGGTGTATACAACACCAAAACACTACTACTAACTAAAACTTAGACTAATATGAGAAACATTCTAGTAACTACTTTATTTTTGTGTTTGACATTGACTTTACAAGCTCAAATTAATAAGTTAAACAGTAGCAATCAGAACGCCAAGGCAAAAGAATTTAAGTATGCATTAAACAAGCAATTCACAAAAATTGCGACAGGTACTGCATTTGGAAATGTTGGCAATTTTGCAGCTATAAGTTCTGATGCAAAATCATTTGCAATTGGGGGTAATGTCGTAACAAAGACAAGTTCTGTTTGGGGAATTGAATTATCAGGAGGTGCAACAGAAGGGATACTTAAACTGTTTAATAATGAAGAGCTAAACACAAACTTTGCAGGAGAATTAAAATATCATAAGCTAATTAAAACAGATTTTGCAGCTAGAAATTCTCTTGAAGTTTCAGATTTAGAAGACCAAATTTTTGAACTATATAATCAGTTTAGTAGGGATTCAATATCCATCGCAAATCAAAAAGAACTATACAAAATCCAGTTAGACATCATAAATACCGAAAACAAAATTATTGAACAAAATAAGCAAATAACAAAAATTAACTCCTTACTGTCTATTATTCCCATTGCAACAAGAACAAAGGATAGCTTAGAAGTGACTAAGGGGTCTATACTGTTTGAAATTCAAAATAACAAACTTAATGTTGACTTATGGAAGAAACAACTAAATAAAATTGAAAGCAATAAGGACGAGTATTTCAGTACTGAACTAGAAAAAAAAGCACAAGCTAGAGATAAAAAAGTAATTGAATTAGAGAAGAAAAAAATAAATTTAGACTTGAATGGATTTGATATTACTTGGCTTTCCTTTGGACTTAGGGCAAAGAATAATGAAATTAAATTATTTGCACCGAACAATTTGCCTAATGCACAATTTAGCGACACAAGCTTTATTAGTCAAAGATTCTCTGCTTCTATTTCCAGATATAGAAGTACTTCATTTCAAAATCAAGATGTATATTGGTCTGCTGGTATCTTTTTGGACTACACTACAAATTTTACCTCTTTAAAGAAAGTTGAAATAGAAGAAAGAACGCCAGTTACTGGTAATTCTCAGCAGGAGATAAAAAAAACAATAAATGCTTATCAAGGGGATTATAAAGAAGGTCTCATTGAGGTTACCCTTTTTTGTGATTACTACAGATTTTTTGGACAGTATAACTCAATTATAGGTATTCACATTAACCCTAATTTAAACTATAATGAAACAACAAAAAAGCCATTGGCTAATCTTTTTTTAGGTGTTATTATCCCTTTCGAAGACAAGGAAAAACAAACTTCAAAAATCAATGTAGAGGTTTTCTATAATAGGCAGGATATTTTTAATTATCTCAATAAAGAAACAAAAACAAGTTCATTTGGAATTAGAGCGACATTGCCAATAACCATAATAAACTATAAGATATGATATACTATAAAGCAATTTGCAAACAGCATAGCTGGGAAAGTCCAGGACTATATCTTGCTCGTGCCTCTGCTATAAAAAGCGCTACTGCACACAGAGCCAATACTCAAGGACCACACGATATAGTAATATTAGAAGTTTACATACCAGATGACACTTTACAAATTAGGTCAGAGGTATCTATTTAGGAGCTGATACAAGTAGAAAAGTGCAGTGCCTAATGCGGTATAGTGAATTGCCGGTGCAGTGCATATTCGAGCGACACAGCTCGTATCAGAAGTAGTTGTAACTTGATAGGAAAGTGATTCATAATCGGCAACTCAAATCTTTGTTTCCATTAAACTAATTACAACCATTTGGAGACATAGAGGAAAACTAGCAAGGCAACTAGGCACGATTTTCGATGCTGTTGGTTAGGCACAAACTTTACCATACCGCAAAATGTTGACTACAGTACCTCCTGACAAACAATCAAATGGAGTAATAAGAAAAACTATTAACAATGAGAACATCAAAAATCAATGACAGTTTAAAAGTAAATGCTATTGCGGGAACATACGTTGTAACGCTTGGCTTTGATTTACCAATGATAAAATGTATTGGACTATTAGGTTTTTCCATTTTACGTACTGATAAAACTGGACGGGCTAAATTTTTGGAAGGCATGAAATGTTTCAAGGAAACTGATCCAGGTTTTCCTGCAGGCGCATTGTACCCATCAAATGAACAGCCCATTCAAATATTTCAGTGGGCTGATTACAGTGCCGAGCCTGGGCAAAATTATACGTATAAAGTAACCGCATTAAAAGGAACACCCCGAAATCTTACACCATTTGCCGAGTGCACTGTGGAAGTTACCACCGAAGATCCTGAAGGAGGCGATCAGGATGTTTATTTCAATAGAGGGACAGCAGCATCGCAGGAATATATACGCCGATTTGGCGACGTAGCACCACATGAAGTTCCCGGCGGCAAAGCTTTCAAATGGCTTTCAAGAGGACTCTATGAAGCCCTCACTGAATTTATTACCAGCTGTGAGCCGGGAAAGCATGCTTTACGAATTGCCGCTTACGAATTTAATTACGAGCCTTTATTGAAACTTATTGAGCAAACCATTGATAGTGGTAATGGTGTAGACATACAAATTGTATTTGATGCAAAAAAGAAAGTACCCGGAGATAAAAATACAGAACTGGTAGCAAAATATCATCTTGATAATGTTAGCACACCAAGAACAACTTATGCCTCTGGAATTTCGCACAATAAATTTATTGTAAAACTGGAAGGCACCAATCCCGTTGCTGTGTGGACAGGCGGTACCAATTTTTCGGACGGAGGAATTTTTGGTCACTCTAATGTGGCACATGTTGTAGAGGATTCAAATTTAGCGGCACTGTATTTACAATATTGGGAAGCTCTAAAGCAAGATCTCGACCATAAAAAATTGCCATCCGCTGTAGAAGGCATAACCAGCATACCGCCGCTCGATTTACCAAAAGGCACTTTCGCAATATTTAGCCCTAGGAAAAATCTTGATGCATTAACCTATTATGCAGACCTGGCATTAACAGCTAAAGACGCTTTGTTTATGACCTTTGCATTTGGCATGAACAAAACATTTAAAGATGTCTATAGAAACTCTACAGCTGGTTTTCGACTATCCCTATTAGAGAAAAAAACAAGGCCCTATAAAAAAGCCCAAGAAGCTGAAAAAAAGGCCGATGAAAAAGAGATAGATGACCTTAGGTTTATGCCCGAAAATGTTTTTGCTATCGGCAAATTTATCAGAACAAACGAATTTGATGGTTGGGTAAAAGAAAGGCTAACAGGATTAAACACAAATGTAAATTACATACACAATAAATTTATGCTGATAGATCCTTTAAGCGATGACCCTATCGTAATTGGAGGCTCTGCAAATTTTAGCGATGCTTCTACCATTAAGAACGATGAAAATATGATATTGGTAAGGGGCAATACACGTGTAGCTGATATTTATCTGGGTGAATTTATGCGCCTGTTCTCTCATTTTTCATTTCGTGAATCTTTAACCTGGCGCAAAATAGATGAACCTCCTAAACCATTAAAAACGGATAATTGGTGGGAAGCTAGTTATGGCGATACTTCTAATTCAGCAAAAAGAAAATATTTTGCTCAAGTTGATAATTAATAAACAAAATAGAAACACCAGCCAGCCAAATAAGCGGTATCAGAAAAGGCTCGTTTTATGAGAATAGCGTATTATATTTTTTGAGAGTATAAATTTGGAAGAACTGGTTTAATCGACTTGCCTAAAATCTCAGCAATATTTATCTCATGGCACAATTTACCATTCTGATAAAACTGGAAATTAATATAATCAGTGATAATAAGGTTATCCAGGGCTTTTTTGTAGCGTTCAAATTGTTCCTGGTATTGCTTGTTATTTAAATCTTTTCCAATGTCTTTTGCCTCAATGTATCCTATTGGTATCTTACCTTTGGTAATAACATAGTCTGGATTTCCACAATCTGTAACGTTCGCTGGTTCGTTTGTTATATCAACACCCGGAACAAGATTACGAATAAGAACTTCAAGGTCACTTCTGTAAGCGTGTTCTTTCGTAACACCAGATTTATACTGTTCAATAAATCGTCTTAGCAAAATGCATTCCCAATATTTAAAAACAGGAGGGTTGATCTTGCAGGTATAGATTTCCTTTTCTAATCATTTACTATAATTACCCCCAAAAATTAGACAACAAGTATCAATAGAAAATTAATAAACTTGTTGTTATGAAAAAGAGAAAAAATTACACATCAGGATTTAAAACAAAAGTCGTATTAGAATCTCTTCAGGAGCGAGAAACGATCCAAGAAATCGGAAAAAAGTATGAAGTTCATCCGAACCAGATCTCGACCTGGAAGAGTCAATTTCTCAGTGGAGCCACCAGCGTTTTTGAAAAAGGAGTTGTTAAAAATGATGATGAAAAAGAGAAAATAGAACTTTTTAAAAAAGTGGGGCAGCTTCAAATGCAGGTTGATTTCTTAAAAAAAGTACTGGGGAAATAGCCAAAGAAGACAGGAATCTAAAAGTAGACAAGGCAAGCCCATTAAGTATAATGAGCCAATGCGAGCTTTTAGATATCTGCCGTAGCAGTTTCTACTATATTCCCCATGATGACAGCACACAGAATCAGGAACTAATGAAATTGATTGACAAGCAATATATGGAGACTCCGTTTTTTGGGGTACCACGGATGACGGAGTATTTGCGTGATCTAGGCCACAAAGTGAATCCGAAACGGATAAGGCGTCTGTATCGCTTAATGGATCTACATGCCCTTGGACCCCGGCCAAATACCAGCAAGCCGCATAAAGGTGAAGGGCATACCATATACCCCTACTTGCTGCGCGATTTAAGGATAATACGTCCAAATCAGGTTTGGGGCATGGATATTACATATGTTCCGGTAGGGAAAGGTCACATGTACCTGGTAGCCATAATAGACCTTTACAGTCGATTTATAGTAGGCTGGTCGCTTTCTAATACCATGACAGCATTATGGTGCAAAGAATGCCTGGAAACGGCCATATTTGTCCATGGAAAGCCAGAGATACTAAATACCGACCAGGGAAGTCAATTTACATGTCCCTTGTTTACTGAGTTTGTAACCGGCCAAAAAGTTCAATGTAGCATGGATGGAAAAGGACGGGCGATTGATAATATCTTTATCGAGCGGTTCTGGCGTAACATTAAATACGAGAAAATCTATTTGGAACCATCGGATGATGGCCTAGAATTATTCGGGAAAATTAAGTGGTATATGGAGTTCTATAATATGCGTAGGCAGCATCAAACATTAGGGTATAAAAAACCAGAACAGATGTACGCCCGAGCCGCTTAGATTTCCTTTTCCGCCCAATTGGGCGGAAAAGGAAATCTAACTTAACTTTGAATTAAAGTTGTCTAAAGAAGGGGAGTAGTAAATACAATAGAAGTTTTATTATACCAAATATTAGGAATATAAAAGCAGCAATTGTTATAATCATATTAATGAATGTCAGATAATCTGGCACATTATCCATGTCAGTTTCGTTAATTTCAATATTTGTCCTTGGAAGGTTGCTAATTTCCTTTTCTGATTTCCCTTCGTTAATCTTATTACTTTTTATTCTGTTCCTTGCCGCCATATGAGCATAGTTATGCATGATCCCCCAGGTCCAAAAGATTATTACTGTTGTTAATAAAGAAATCCAGAATAGTATGGTACTTTCAACTATATACAATAGTATAGTTGCAGCAATGCTCATAATAATACCAATTTTACCTCCCATAATTTAAACTTGTTTTATAGTAATAATAAAAATACACATATTTTGCTTCGTCAAGCCAAATACATTTTACTAAGCAAATTATTACTTTGATAAATTACTTGCTTCTCCCAACCCCCAAATGGGGGAGATTGGATTTTTTTCAGCATTTTCACGCTTGGAAATTGGGCTCAACTGTGCCTTAAATCCTATATTGTTGGGCGTAGTAATTCATTCAAATACCAATTTCATAAAGTATTCATCTATTCTAGTATTTTTGGAATCGAATAGTATCGTTAAGTTTTTATCATTTAATATTTTCCTTAATACTTTTCTTAGAATTTCATCAGTGTTTGATGAAATCAAAGGTAATTCTGAAATCTTACTTTTATCAATACTTGCACCATGTATTAATTTACTGCGAGTTATATATGCCTTTTTTATTGTTTGATAAGTTTCTAATTTATTTAATTCATTAGACAGGAAATATGCTGTACGCTCTGAAAGTTTATGAGATAATTCCATATTATCAGTTGTAAACAATGTCTCAAAAGCAGCACAATAATTTGAAATCTTATATGCCAAATTTCTTGCTTCCCGAGCTTGCTTAACAAACAGCAACGCTCTACCAATACGACTAAAGTTTTTTTCAAGCATAAAAATCAAAGAACCGGATTCTTTTTCATACAGATAAGACTCAATTTTATGATGGAACTCAATAAATTCAATCATCTCTTTCTTGGTAAAAACTACTGAGTCTAATTCACCTTTGGAACGAGTATGGATATATTGAAGTCTAAGACTTGATGCTTCAAAAACCTCTTTGTTAGTGCCAATCAAGTATGCCGTATCACAAACTATACAGTTGTCTTTATATAACCAACTATTTTTTAGAATATCATCGACCCACCTTAAAATCAGTTCAAGAATTTGAAGATTGCTTAATCCATCAAATATATCCTCGTTATCCTCATATTCATAATAAAGGAAAGTGGTTGAATCAAGAAAATATTTTGATTCTAATATTCCAATTGTATCTCTAAAAGTCTCTGTTAATATTTTTTCTTTAAGTTTCTGATTACAACTAATTCTTACACCAGGTATTAATTCAAGATATTCACAATCGAAATCCTTTAGATTTATGTGTCTTAATGTGGTAAAAAAATACTTCATTTACTGCTCTGTTTTTATTACGCTCCACTGCGGCACGTGTACGTAGTTGCCGTTTCATAGCTTCAACTTATCTGGTTAACCGAAATATACAGAAAAGAACCAGCATTAGCAAACGCACTGCCCGGCAATTGCATATCACAGCTTGTTATGCAAAGTACTTTATTCTATCACTATGTTTATTATACATTGTTTTATATGAATTATAAGCTTTATATTTTATATCTAATGCAAAGAAAAGAAATGAATATTTTTTCTTGTCTTTAAAAAGATTAATTAACTTCTCTCCAAAAGGAATCAATGAAATTATTGGAAATACTGTTCCAATAGATGCTACAGCAGCCTCTTTTGAAAAATCAATACCAAACCTTTTTAGAGATTTTTCTCTTATCAATGAATTTAATTCTGTTTGACAAGAGTCAAAAATAGCTTGGCAATCATTTTCAACAATCTTTGTAGAAGGAGGTATTTCAGATATCTTGTTATCAGTATATTCAGATAGGTATTTTACTAATACTTTGGACTTTTTTCTTATTTCTATTATATCTTTAGTTGAAAGAAAACCAACTGGTTTTATTTCAAATTTTTTAAAGAGAAGTTCAGTATATTTTCTATTAATCAATTCATACTTATAATATTCAGAGGAGCCACCAATTTGAGCTTTATTATCATAAGGATAACAAATGCCATCTGCACCAAGAATATTTGCTATTCCAATATTCCAAAGTTCATGCTTGTATTGAATTATTGTAGACGTAAGTTCATTTCCGGTAGCATTTTTCCCTCCAATGGATCCATAATTTGAATATGTATTAATTTGAGAGCAAATTGCTTCATATAAATTATTTGTTTCTGCCGTTTCAATTGTACATTTCACTTTAGTAGTTAAATTTAAAATGTTTTGTTCATAGTTCCAAAGTTTAATAATACCCTCTTCGATCAATTCATTAAATATATTTTGATAGTAATTTCTTACCCATTCCGGAATACTATTTGAGAAAGAAGTGTTTTCATTTATCCAAATTGAATCACACGAAGTAATAAGTGAATGTATCATTCGTTCCCATGATTTATCATCGAACTCGGTTGAATCAGTATAAATTAGTTCCATAACCTTTGTATTAAATAAAAACTCCTTTTGCTTTCAAGAAATCCATTTCATATATGTGATAGTTTACAGAAAGCATATTTAAGCAACCTATTCCTATATTCAATGCATCTGCTATTTTTTTCTGAATCTTGTATATTGAAATTAAATCAGGTAGAGCTGCAAACCAAGCATCATTGCTTCGCAAAACAGATGTAACCTCTAGAGAATTATTTCTAACTTGAAATTGTAAAGAAGTTATGCAAGGAGGATGATTAGAGAATAAATCAACATTCTGCTGCCAAGTGTTTATTACTGCTCGTCTTGAATAATAATGATTGGTAAGAATTTGAATAATTCTTTCAGATTGATTTAAACTATTTTCTCCGTATCTATTTATTCTTTCTGCTACTGAATTCGTCGACTTCATAGAAATTAGATAATTATCAGAGTATTCTTGAATGAAACTTTGAGGGAAAGCATATTTATTACTTACTTGGGGTTGTGTACCTGGTGAACTAATACTAAATAATAAATTCCGCATTTCTTTTGCTCTACATCCTCTCTCAGAAGGTATCCATACACCTTCATTTAATAATCGAAAGATGCTTTCTTCCCAAGCGTCAGCAATGCTAATTCTATCTATTATCATATAAAAAAGATTTAATTTACCAAGGATATTCAAAATAGTTCTTATAAAGTTTGCCATATTGAAACTTCTTCTCGTTCAATGCCATGTGAATGGGGTCTAATATTCGAGCAGCACCATCAACCTCATCAATTGCCATTTTACTTTTTTTTGACTTTTTTGTCATTTCAATCGAAAAGGGCTTTTCATTAGTAATCCATCCAGTATCAACACTATTCATATAAATATTATTTTCTGAATATTGCGTTGCAGCAGTTCTTGTCATCATATTCAATGCAGCTTTGGCCATATTAGTATGAGGATGTCTTGCGTTTTTTCTTGGAGCAAAAAAATTCCCCTCCATTGAAGTAACATTGACAATAAAAGAAGGCCTTGAATTATTTGACAATAATGGCTTTAATTTTGTATTCAATAAAAATGGAGTTATTAAATTCACATTTAAAACTTCATAGAATTCAATTAAATTAACATCCTCTAATCTCAACATCCAACTATTATCAAACCTTCTATCCACCTGCTGACCATCTTTATCAAATTTTCCTTTAGGGAAACTTATAGTGTCAATTATAAAATCTTCTGGTAGTAAGGGAATTTGAGATAAATCTGCTGAAATGAAAACATCATGATTTTGTGAGGGAAGAAAATCGATTTTATTGTTAACCAAAGAATTACACTTTGACAAAATATCACTGACCTGTTTATTAATTTGCAATAATTTCGATTCTCTCTCATTTTTCAATAGGTGTTTGTAAAATTGCGGTGGCCGTCTAACCGTCTGAGCAGCATTATTAATAATTATGTTAAGATTTAAAAATTCATTCAAAATTCTATCTATGAATAATTCAACTGATTGAATATGTCTAAAATCAACACCAATTATATGTATTTGTTCCTTCCAAATTTCAAAATCTCCAATCTTGGAATACCTTTGAAAAGTATCTTGCGGAAACCTGCTTGTAACTATAACTTTTGCACCAGCCCTAAGAAGTTTTATCGAAGTTTCAAAACCAATTTTAATTCTTCCGCCAGTGACTAATGCTGTATAATTTGATAAATCAGCAAATTGGTTTCTCTTTTCAAAGTTAAAATCACCACATTCGGGACACATTTCTTTATAAAAGTGGTGTCTAATCAACAGTTTTTTTTGACAGACATAACATATGCCCTCTTTATAATATGCTTCCATTTATAATAGGTTTTGTAAAATTTGAAGAGTGTAATTTCAGATTGAGATAACCTAAATTATTATTTTGTGTCTAATAATATACGTGATATCTCTTTCAAATTTTTATTTATGATTATTGGCTTCATGTTTATTATTTCATCAACATAATGCATTCTTTCACTTCTTTCTGGAACAGGATTAAATAGAAATATTTTCTTCCTATGACCGTATGCAAATCCCATTTCCATTAATGTGTTGCCACCAATATAGTTTTGAATGCCTTTTTTAGATTCGTTTATGACCAGAATAGCATCAGAATTCTTAATAAAATCCCAATACCGTTTTATTAAATCAATAGATTCCGATTTTCGAAGATTAATATCACCACCATGAATTTGTCTTGAGGAAATATAGTCTTCAAATGTCATTTCCTTTTTAATTATCTTTTCAGTTAGATGGGGAATGTTAACTTCATAACCCAATGATTCTAATTGTTCTTTCACTTCAATTATTTGAGGCGTAAATTCAACACTTGAACAAATAGTAATTTTCATAGCATTATATTTTTAAAGTTATTAATATTAGCTGAAGGAATCTTTTTTAAGTATTTTACATAATAGTAAGTATGTGAAAAGTAGGCGATTGCGGGCGAATCACTTATTAAGTTACAAACAGAATGAAGCGGGCTACAACCCTTAGCACATTTACTGTTCTGCCTATTTTTTATATACATACCTGCCGTTTTTATTGTTATAATTTAGTTTGTCAAGGTTAAAAATACTCTGCCTTCCTTTAGAATTTCCGGCTTCAATAAGTATGGAACAACTCGTCCGTTCAAGATCGAAGTAAGTAGGTTATCAATACAAACAGCATTCATTTCTCCATCCACATTGAAAACTCTATAAAGCTGATAAACTTCCTTGTTTGTCAAGAAGTAATTCCATTCGTCAGCAGTCAAATAGAAAGTAGGTTTGTCAATAGCCGTACCTTTACATTCTATCAACTGTATTGTTTTTCCATTATCATCTAAAAGTTCAAAATCATGATGACTAAAACTCTCGGCTTTTTCGTTTAACCATCTGACTTTAGTTGCGCTATGTTTGTTGCAAAGAAATTTGTATAGAAATGATTCGCTACGTTGCCTTATGCTTTCACTGTACTCATTGTCAATTGTTAAGGTTGTAGAGTCAATTCCTGTTTCGAGCAAGGCACTAACTCTAAAAAGTTCTTTCAAAGAGGAAAGTTCTGAGAGAAGCTTTTGACTGTTTAAAATTTGCTCTATAATTTTACTCTCTAACTCGTCAAGTTGCAATGCAGTTGCTTGCTTACTTTCCTGTTTTATTGTTTCAATTTTTTTCTCAACTGTCTGAATAACTTTTTGTGGTTCTATTTTAGGATGCGATTGAAAATTGCTTGTTACTGTCTGAATGTTTTGAATTGTGTTTTGAATAACAGCCGTTTTAAGTGGTGCTAACACTTTCTTAACTTCGTCTGCGGTGAAAGATTTTGATTTGATATTGTAATAACCACCTGTGGCTAATGATCGAGATTTAGTTTCGGATTCTTCGTCTTGTGCAAGACCAATAATAAAAATCTTACAAGGTATTCCTTTAAGTTGTTCAGTTTTCTTAGCAGCTTCTCTATAATCACCTCCACCATTTTCTTCTCCGTCTGTAAGTAGAATAATTTTTCTGTCACTATTTGGATGTTTTTCCAAATTAGAAACAGCTTCATTAATTGCAGCAGTTATCGGTGTCCCTCCAATTGGTGGGTCTTGCAATGATGCAATAACATTTAAAATTTTTTGATTGTCAAAAGCTCCTTGATAAAGGATAGGTATAGATAATTCGTCCACCACTTTTTCGCCTACTTTTTTGCTATTGAATCTGAATGTTCGGATAATAATCTGATTAGTGTAGTCAATAGTTGGGATAATCTGCTCCGACAAAACTTTTTTTATTAAAGTCATACGGGTCAATCCATCAATCAGATACTTTCCTTCGTCCTTGGGACTTCCCTTCATGTACCCCATACTCCCTGAGTTGTCAATGAGTATTTCTATAATTGTTTCAATCATTTTTATTTAGTAAATTTGAGTTTACTATTTCGCCTCAAAATGGCAGGTAACATAACGTTGGCAATATGCCCAGTTGACGAGGTTCATAGCTTTATGTTGTCTGGTTACCTAAAAATACCTAATAGTACAAACATTAGCAAACGCACTGCCCGGCAATTGGGTATATTGCGTATTAGCAAACGTAGTTATTCTTTTATTTCACTTTTCTATTTAGGAGATCATATTTATCTCCATTGCGAAGAAAATAAAAGAGTTCTGC
>JAFGOZ010000102.1 GCA_016926235.1 Bacteroidales bacterium
TTCGGAAGAGACATCTCGGGTTTTTTGTCATATGTAGCAACCTTGGGGGATGCTATTATCACATCATCCTCGCCTTCAAATGGCTCTTCCTGCATTCCATTGAAATAATATTTGACAAATCTCTCCTTCTCACTCTCAGCCATATGTAGCTGTCTTAAGCCTGCATCAGAAATCATTTTCCCAAGGGGGTTCTTTACCTGTTCCGGGCCAAACGCTATTGCAGAAACCGGTAAATTTTTCTGGTATTCGGTCATTGTTACAAGAAATAAATTTTTAGGAACCTTCTGCCTATCAAAAGTACTGGATATTTTTACCTCATCCTCTCTTTTTACCGCACCCTGATAAGAATCAAATTTAAAGGTCTTGAGCCCTTCAAAGTCAGGCAAAACAAAGGCCATAGTTAACTGTCTCGGTCTATCAACTCTGAAGTTAAAAAATATTGCAGCATCATTGTCCTCCACAACTAGTGGTTTTTTGCCAGGCTCAACTATTACTGTAGGTTCTATAAATTCATCTGTTTGCCCCTTTGCGTAAGCAGTTTTAATTGCATCAATTGCAGATTTGGCCTGAACACCCACTCCCAAAACCATAGCTTTATATGCTTTTTCCGTTCTTGTCCAGCGCCTGTCTCTATCCATCGCATAATACCTTCCCGCAATTGTAGAAATCTTGGCAAATTTATTATTTTCAAGATATTTACATAGATTTTCCACAATTTCTATAGATTCATTTGGCGGCGCGTCTCTTCCGTCTGTAAATAAATGTAGGCAAACATCATTAATTTCTTCCTTTTTACAAAACTGTAAAATTGCATACAAATGATCTAACGATGAATGCACGCTTCCCGAACTAACCAATCCCATTATATGAAGTTTCGAATTATTTCCCTTTACGTGAGATGAGGCTTTTATCAATGCAGAATTGTCGTATACATATCCCTTCTCAATAGCCAGGTTAATTCTTTTTAGGTCCTGTAAAATAATTCTCCCTGCTCCCATTGTCAAATGCCCTACTTCAGTGTTGCCAACTTCATTTGCAGGCAAGCCTACTGATTCGCCTGATGCTAAAAGTTCTCCATGAGGATAGTTATTCCAATATGAGTCATAGTTTGGTTTTTTTGCTAGAGATATTGCATTGCCTTGCGAAGGCGGAGCAAGGCCAAACCCGTCCATTACAATCAAAATAACGGGTTTTATTTTATAATTTTTTTTCCTAAATGTGGGCAGATTAATCATAAATTTAAAGTACTAATATCAAATAAGCTATTGCGAGCCCAACCATAACTATAACAATCGTTAACACAATATTCATAAATATAGTTAACTGTATCACTCTTTTGGCAAGAGGGTTTCTGCCAACTGCTTCAATTCCCGTCCTTGAAGCTCGTCCAAAGTAAATCATACCTAAAGTAAACGAAATAATAACCATTAAAGCTGCCAGTAAATATCTAAGAGCATCCACCGGCTCAAAAAACGGAACACTCACTCCCCTTCTTATGAATTGAAACAAATTACCCCCCGTACTTGATAATCCACTAGCAGCATGAATATTTAAAGCTACCTGAATTTTCCCTATAGAATCTGTGTTTTCAGATTCATAAACTTCAATCGCCCTGCCCAAAACATATCCATTGTCTGTAGCTTTCTGGCCGACACCTTGTATTGTTGAGGTCGTAATCAAATCTCCTTCTTGTATATTTCCGTTTATTGAAGATATCCTCACGGTAGCTATTCCTGAAGAAATTACCGGCCTTGAGGGAACTAAATCAGAATCTTCTATTACTACCGCAGGATCATCACTTATAACTCCAATCATCTCCATATTATATTCTTCACTGCATCTTTTATTTCCTTCATTATACGAGCAGATAATATCACCCCCCTGTGCCTCGGTGTCATTTATTGGCATATCGATTGCCATTCCTGAAGAACTAACCTGAGCATCTACTATATTTATAGTAAACACAGATATAGATACAAATATAAATAAAACAGTTAGTATTTTAGTAGACTTTCTCATACTTGCTCAGGCACTCTGTTCAATTAAACAGTTATAATTCATACTATTATTAATAATACAGAAAATCAACGCCCATAAGCCAAGTCAAAGCTAATTCTTAAATTTGAATGCTTATAAATCTGCCTTTAGAAGTTTTTTAATTTTATTCTGTTTATGTTACTCCACACCCAAGCCAACTCTTATTACTAAATTTTACAATACCTTCATACACATTTTTACTATACTTACAAACATCT
Source organism: Bacteroidales bacterium (assembly GCA_016926235.1). The sequence goes on from JAFGOZ010000102.1 coordinate 2,256, forward strand.
TTCGTGAAAAATGTTTAAAAGTTACCCACAAAATGTCCAATATTTTTTCTAGAAATCTGGCACATTAGCTTCAAGTTAATCCAATAGCATATAGTATTGTTATATAGGATATCCTTCTTAATACTTACGTAAGTTTTCTAATTATTGAGGCTAAGTACTAATTTGTTAATCACAACCATCAAAATATATAATAACGAACTTTGGTTACTTTATTTTAGTAAATTTCCTACTTTTATCATTAATTTGAGAAGGTTTCTAACAAACATATGCCACAAGTTAGGCTCTCAGCTCATTTAAGCGACACTTACTACATTCCAACCATATGATGCCATTATAATCGGTTTAAAAATCGCGTGTAGCAA
>JAFGOZ010000103.1 GCA_016926235.1 Bacteroidales bacterium
ATTAAAACTATATTTATTTTCAAAGATTAAGAATAAACTTTCAAGTAGAGAAATGCCCCATAACATCTGTATAACGTCAATAAATTTTATATCTATTCTACCGCAACTCTTTTTTCGCTGTAACTATTTGGTTTTCTGCTTTGCTTTAGCAAGTTAAGGAAAATATTTTAACGTTAATAAACAAGTATAAAAAATGTATATTAAGTAAGCAGATAAACATCACTCTTTTTGCTCTTCCATCTCCTTTACAACTCGTTCGTGAGTGGTTGCACCGTTCACGTAGTTATTTTCTACAATAAATATTGGCAAATTGTTTTTTTAAAAACAATAACAGGGTTTAACCTACCGGTTGATGTTTTTATTAAAACAAAGAGCCACACTTTTTTGGTATAGCTCGTTGTTTTTAGTTTTAGTGTTAGGATTTTTAATTCTCACGAGCGGTTAGTGGCGGATTGTTTGGTTCTTTCCTTTCAAATCGTAATGAAATTTATTCCTTTTAGTCATGAGCTCCGTTACGCTCCGGTTGAGCAGGCTACAAACCTTAATATTTAGCGCTTTTCCTGCCTTACTTTTTTAAAGTATTAGCGGCAATGTTTTATTTTGGAATTATCGTTACGATTACTCTCTTATACCTTGATAATTGGGGTTCACCTCTATCTGTAACTTTCAATATAAAATGCGCAGCTTTTTCTTTGTCTACTTCCGGGGCTGTAAAATTTGCCATATGCGCATTTTCTGCCCCATTAACCTGTATTAATTTTTTGTAGGTATCCGCCTCAGGATAGTTGAACCACAGGAAGCTAAAACTATCACCATCAGGGTCGGTTGTATTAAAAGCATCTAACGTAAAGTTTTCGTCTGATTTTACCGTAATATGTTCCGGATGGCTTAATACAGGAACAGGCGGATGATTGGCTTCCTCATACGACATTAAACACCAATCCATACGGGCGGCAAAATCATTTTGAAAATCATCTCTCCAACGCCATACAGTTACTTTATCACTGGTAAATAAAATAGTATCTTGTTTCACCGATCGGCCGTATTCATTTAAAATGTATGGCCTGTAATTGTCAATAGCATTTGTCCAAACAGATCTGGTTTCAGGTTCTAATGTTACTATTGAATTACCTTTCTTTGTCTTTGAAAAATCAGGCTTGTATAGTTCATAACGACCTCCCCATCCACCCCATTCAGGATGCTCCGATTCATTCATTCCGTTAGGTATTAATGATAAAAATGCCGGCGTATCACCTTCCATGCCCCATGCAACATCGGGATATGCTGCACCCAAAGGTCCGTGATTTTGCTGAATGTTTTGTGCTATCCAACCATTGCTGATTGTGCTATTGTCTATTCCTTTTATATAGCTATTTATGCCGGTCCAGGTAGCGCTGCCGTAATCATCTCCCGGACTAACTATGTAAAACAAATCAGGGAAATTATTTCGGATCCAAATACCACTGTCATCCTGGTCAGATATTGTGTATATCCTAAGTTTTGATAGTAATCTTTTTGTTTCCTTTTCTGTTCTGGTATTTTTAATTTTAAATAAAGCCTGCGCAAGTGTGTTAACACCTCCCCAGGTAGATATCCATAACGGACGATCATCGTCCTCTTCCAGTAATTTTATAATCCACTCCGAACCTTCAGAATCCATTCCTTCTCCAACACCTTTCATGCCATATTTTGGCAAACCTTGCTTAACTAGCATCGACAGTGTTTTGGCATCAGTAAAACCTGTTTCGTGTTTTAAAAGGTTAGGTTGTACTTTGCCATAGGCTTCAATAACTTTTTCAATAGATTCCGGATTTACCTCCGAAGTGTGCCAGCAAGAAGTAGTAGCAATAATTCCTTTGATGTCTATTTGATTCGAATATAAAAACAATCGCACCAACGACTGGGTATCATCGGGGTCGGCTTCAATATCGGTTAATATAATTACTCTGTTCTTTTGACTGTTTTGACCAAAAAGGAGATTAAGAGTCAAAGAAAATAGTATAAAAAGGATAATGATTCTCATAATATTGTTTTATAGATTAAACTTAGGACAAATATATAATGAATAGGTACAACTTGTTGGACGAATCGGTCTCAAAATTGGTTTATCAATTCTCCTGAAGCCATACCTGTAATAATAATTACCCGCTCGCGATTGTTTGCGCCGTTCAAATAATTATTTACTACAATACATATTTATCGATAATTTGTTTTTTCAAAACAATAACAGGGTTAAACCTGCCGACAGATGCTTTATGTTTTAACGTGAGGATAACAAATCCCCACGTGCAGGTGGTAGTATGCGGCTGCATGCCTGATTCGTAAACTTTTATCTATTTTTATTTAATTTTTTAAAAGCAATTGAAGCCTATACAACTAAATTTGTAATAATTCAGATTCTAATTGATTGATATAACAATCCTAAAACCTAATTCATTAATGGCAATATCCGGATTAGCGCTCCAGCGTTTTGTAATTCTGCAAAATGCATCATTTGCAACCCAACCACAACCCCGCCATACTTTTGTCGGGACATTTATATCATAGGGTGGCCTATCATCTCCACTTTTGGGACCTTTTGGATCTTTATCGGTTGAATATTTATAATAATCCCTTCCATACCAATCCCAACACCATTCCCATACGTTGCCATTCATGTCGTAAATTCCGAATGGAGAGGAGTTGTCTTTTGTTACAAACCTTTCTTTTACTTTTCCATTAAAAAAACCGACCGGCCTAAAAACACTTTTTTTCGCAATACTATCCTGACTTGGACCATAATTTAAATAATGAATATTTATTTCATCTCCCCAAGCATAATTATATTTTTTATCTTTTCGCGCTGCATATTCCCATTCAGCTTCAGTAGGAAGCCGAAATCCATTCTTTGTGGTATCCCAGTATTCCCCGTTTGAAGAATATACTTTTGGTAAACCTGACATTTCACTCAGGAAATTGCAAAATGATATGGCGCCATACCAGGTCACTGCATGTACCGGGTGTTGTTTACATCCTTTTTGAGGATAAATAGTATCACCTTGTATCTGGATACCAAATTGTATAGCCAGATATGAAGCATTTCCACCATCTAAATTAGAAATTCCCAAGTATTTCCTGCCATCAATTCCTGTCAGGTCTCCATTATTGATTTTTGTATAACCCTTTTTTACAGACCAGTTCATTACTTCACAAAACTGCTCATTTGTAATCTCATATTGACTCATTTCAAAAGGTACTGAAAGAGATACAAGATGGGCTGGTTGTTCATCATCTGTATAATAATCCTCATGTTCCATTGTAGCCTGGCCTTTTAATTCTGCATCAGTAATCCCCATAACATATGTCGCAATCTTACCTTTCGGTATAATTGTGATTAAAGATAAAGGGCATTTATTATTTATTGCTAATTCACGAATTTCGGGAAGCTTGGATTGCTCTGTATTGCAGTTATAAGTAATTCCCGGAAAAGATATAACTGCTGATGAATAAATGACCATGAACGATATTATATTGTTTATTATTTCCATAATTGAATTTTTATACTATTTACAAGCATAAGGTCGGTTTGCCTGAAAACTTATAGTTGTTCAATTTAACTCAAAAGGATTTTATATACAGTTTCCCAATAAGTATCACATTCAAAAATAAGAATTTAAGTATTCAAATCAAATAAGTTCTAACCACCACAGGAAATCGGATACAAAATTGAGTTGACGAAGCCGTAGGGGAGATTTATTAATAAATGCAACATACTTGCAAACTACGCTGAGAAAGGGTGCATTGCTATCATATCCTTTCAAATATAAATTCAAAAGCAAGTGAATTATCTCCTAATGCAAGAGCAAACACTTTCCATATATATTTATTATTATTTACAAGCTCTAAAGTGTATTTCATTGTTGTGTCATTAATCTCAAGCATTGGTTCATCAGACAATCCAAAAAAATCTATTTGATTAGAGTCACCTCTTAAAGGTTTTCGTCCAATAAAATTAAGCATATATGAATTTTGATTCTCAACAAATGAACCACAATATGCTTTTTTATAATTATCATATCCTATAATCTTTGTCGAAGAATATGTTTCTGTTCTCATTACCCCAGAATCGTCCGGAGCATAAATTTCTCCATCAATATTCTCAATCAGAAATCTATCACCATGTATTAACTCATTACTTGCTTTACATTTGGACTCCCAGCCTTTTCCTCCTCCGTAAAAAACAAGTTTAACTTTCCAATCGCCAATCATTTTTTTAAATAAATCATGGTTTTCACCAGGTCTTTGAATCAATCTCCATTTTTTTATTAGGTCTTTAAATTTGATTGATTGTTCTGTATTTTTTTCACTCATGGTATTTTTTTTTAGTAATAGTTTTTAAATTTCACTAAAAATAATTTGTTTAAGTGACAACCCTGTGTCAACAGAAAGCTTACGCATTGTTCGTTAAGGAAGATAGTATACAAAGTTAAAATCACATACTTTACACCAAATTTAGACTTAACCTCGTTGATTGTTGAATTCTTCACTTGTGCAAAAAGGAATTTAGGTTTCATTGGTATTCTGATTCAATATCCTATTCGCAATAACTTTAAATAATTGATTTGGATGAATTGGCTTGGTAATACAATCGGTAAAGCCTTCTTTCAATAATTTGTCAATTTCGTTTGTAAAAGCATAAGCTGTTTGAGCAATCACAGGCACATTAATACCTATTGCCTTTATCGCATGAAATGCCTCAATGCCATCCATTTTGGGCATTTTAATATCCATAAGTATAAGTTGTATATTCGGATTATTTTGTGCCAATAAAACAGCTTGATTGCCATCTATTGCATGAATGATTTCTGCCTGAGTTTTTTTCAATAACTTTTCAATAAATAAATAATTTGCTAAATCATCTTCAGCAACTAATATTGAAATGCCCTTAAGTGAAGGAATCTCAGTGATAGATTCTTTATTTGAATTACTGTTGAATTCTTTATCATTTGAAGTAACTTGTTTTAAAGGAAGATCGAAATAAAAAGTTGAACCAGAATTGGGTTTCGATTCTACCCAAATTTCCCCACCTATCAGATTTACCAACTGCTGAGAAATTGCCAACCCTAGACCCGTGCCTCGATGCAACTTGTCTTTATTATCTTCGATTTTTCTGAATCGATTAAAAATAATATCCTGGTGCTCCGGTTTTATTCCTATACCGGTGTCTTTCAGATAAAATAATAGTGTATTATTTTCGGTTAATTTATAACAACCTATTTCAATATAACCTTCTTCCGTAAATTTAAGTGCGTTATTTAGCAAGTTAGTTAACACCTGTTTTAAACGATTTTTGTCAGTTATAAAATGGGTATTTAATAATTCTTCGCTTATACTGATTTTTAGTTCAACTGGTTTATTATTGTTTGTCTGAAATTGTTTAAGTTGCAAATTAAAAACTTCCTTTATATCTGAAATAATATTCGACAATTTCACTTCTTTATAATCAATTTCTATGTTTCCTGATTCGATTATCGAAAAATCGAGTATATTATTTATCAATGTTAATAGAGTTTCGTTATTATTTGAAATAATTTGAAGGTACCTTTTACGTTCTGGCTCGGTAATATTGGTATCTGTTGCTAAAATGGAAAATCCAACAATGGCATTCAAAGGTGTACGAATTTCGTGCGAAAGGTTTGCAAGGAAAGATGTTTTAAGTTTGTCGGATTCTTCTGCTTTTTCTTTTGCTATGATGAGCTCATGGGTACGCTCCTCAACAATCGATTCAAGAGAATATCGATGTTTATCCAGCTCTAGATTTTGTTCGAGTATTTTTTGTTTTTGTTCGCTTAGAGTTTCATTTGCGCTGAAAAGTTTATCGCGTTGTACTATTAGTTCTTCATTTTGATGTTTTATTTCTTCTTGTCTTTCTTCAAGTTGTGCAGCCGTTTCTTCAAGTTCTTTAGTCCGTTCCCGAACCATTTCTGTAAGTTTCTTCTGTTGAATCCTATAAAAAGATAATCGAGCATAATAAATCAAATAAAATAAACTTAAAAAGATTACAGCAACAATGCTTCTAAACCACCAGGTTTGCCACCAGGGTGGAAGAATTATTATTTTAATCGAAGCTCCCTCATCATTCCAATAACCATCATTATTCGAAGCTTTAACCCTGAAAATATAGGTACCCGGATCGAGATTGGTATAAGTTGCTTCTCTATTTTTTCCGGAATATTTCCATGTTTCATCAAACCCTTCCAGCATATAAGCGTACTGGTTCAACTGTGGATTAATAAAGTTAAGCGCTTTAAAATAAAAGGTTATTACTTTATCGGAGTACAATAAAGTAATTTTTTCGGCTCGGCTGATATTCTTTTGCAGCATGTAATCAGAATGGGATACCTTTATTTCATTATCTAAAACTTTTATTTTATCAAGATATACAAAAGGTGGGGTAGTATTGTATTTTAATTCATGAGGTTTAAAGATTACAATTCCCTTTGTTCCTCCGAAATAAAGTTCATCTAATATTGTTTTATAACATGCCCGTTGATTAAATTCGTCTGTTATAAGTCCATCGACTAAACCGAAGTTTTTTACCTGTTTTTTTTTGTAATTAAACATCGCCAGACCCGATAGGGTACTAACCCACAAATTATTGTCATTATCACATAATATTCCTGATATATTATTGTTATTGAAAATTTTGCTGTATTGAGTAAAGTTATTCCTGCTGCGATTATATCGGTTTAATCCGGATTCGGTGCCTATCCAAAGTATGTGTTGATTATCTTCATAAATAGTATTTATAAAACTATTTGACAACCCGGTTGTATCGTTAAGATCGGCAAAATAAGTTTTGAATTTGTTGTCTCCTTTTTTAAGGTAGTTTAACCCCCAGGAAGTTGCCACCCATAAATCTCCCTTGAAATCTATCAGCAATTGATTCGTCCACTCTTTTGATAAATTATTTTGTGAGCAGGTATAATGAATAAATTTAGATTGTTTTCTGTCAAATTTATCGACACCCTTGCCATGAACAACCATCCATAAATTTCCTTCACTATCTTCGGCAATGGATCGGATATCGTTACCGGCAATGGAACTGGAATCTTTCGGATTATGATTATAACTGATAAACCTCCTGCTAATACTATCAAAATATTGAAGTCCTGCATAATAACTGCTTATCCACATTATACCTTTACTATCGCGGAAAATGCATCCTATTCCTCCTTTTCCAACACTAAATTTATCATGTTCATTATATTGATAATTGATGATGACCTGTTTTTGATAATCAAAAACAGTGATTCCGCCTTCTGCGCTTCCAATCCAAAGGTTTCCTTTCGAATCTTCCTGCAAAGCTGATATATTTTCGCCGGAAGTATGCCAAAAATCATCAATATCATTGGTAAAATACCTGAATCCCTTTAAAGCCATACTTATCCCAATTCCTTTAGGTCCATGGTATATCCAGTAGTTTCCCTGCTTATCCTGAAATATTCCTTTCACATCTCTTTTTATAGATTTTGGATCATTCAATTTTGGATAATAACTTATAAAAGTCCCGGTCTGCTTGTCCAATATTTTTAAACCGGTTAAATCAACTGTCCATACATTTTTTTTATTATCAATGTATGTAAAAATTGCCATTGAAGCGTCACCTTTTTCAAAGGGGTATCGGGTATATTTCAGGCTTTTGGTATCAAACATCTTAATGCCTTCTCCGGCAGTAGCCATCCACAATTTGCCATTATCCATCGAAAGACAGGATATGCTGCTGGTAGAAAGATCGTTAAAGTCATTTCCCGGGGGCAGTATCGCTTCCCATTTTTTGGTATTTAAATTAAACTTTTTTAATCCTTGCTTACCTGAGCAAGCAATCCAGATTATATTAGATTTATCGACTACAAAATGTTTGATTTCTCCATTTTCTATAGATAAAAGTGGTGAAAATTTGTGGTTGACTTCATTGTATTGAAATATATAATTATTACAGCTAATTAAAATATTGCCTTTTTGGTCTTCCGAAATCAGGGTTACATACCTATCAACTATATCTGCAAACCGGTCCAGGTCGCTCAATCTATCAAAATTATCAAAATCATCATTGTATCGGCAAAGTCCTTGCATTGTTCCAACCCATAACCTGCCTTTGGAATCGGTATATAAACTGAATATATTATTGTGCGATAAGGTACTACTGTCGTTTTGAATGGAAGTATACTTAGTAAAATTGTACCCATCATATCTGAATAGACCATCAGTTGAGGCAATCCAAATAAATCCTACCGAATCCTGGGTTACATAGTTAATATTTAAATTAAGAAGACCTTCTTCCTTAGATAAATAATTTATTTTAAGCTCTGGAATTTGTGCAAATCCGTTGAAAAAATAAATAAACAAGAAAACGAGGATAATGAAATGTTTCCGCACCAAAGTAGTTAATACGTCAACAAAAAAACAATTAAATAAAGCCATAATTGAAATATAACTACTTTTCATTATTTAAAGATTTGGCTTATTCAGTCTATTGCATGCTGGTTTATAAAATTACTAAAATTGGTTATATCTGCAAGATTACTTTTTTTTGATTTTTATAATATGTTTTGAATATATTAATCGTCTGATCAAAAGAATTAAAAGCTGAAAGTTTCATTTAGGAACACCAATCAATTTTTCTGATTTTTTACCGGGTAATAACGCCGACACGACTAAAAAAATTAAAAATAGCAGGTGACCGCAGGCTATAAAAAAGATAATATTCAGCCATTCTAAAATATCCTGTTTAATGGCCAGGTTCCACCAGCAAGGCAAATAATATTGATTTTGTTGATGCTTCCTGATGCGACATTTATTTGTTCAATACCTTGTTCTGTAAGATTACCATAATATTTGCGCAGTTTAAAATCTTCAGATATTCCGGGTGGAGTCTGTAATTATTTGATTTGGATTAATATTGGTACAGTTCACCAATAACCAGCATCCCGTTCCGCACTTTATATGTTATGATCTTTTGGGATTATCATCAGTTTTGGTATCCGCACATGAGCCGGTTGATTCATTATATATTTAACGGATTCAACAATGTTTTCGACTGTAAGGGGATTTTGAATTCCCATACTTTCACTTGGATGGATTTCCCAGTCTTTATGCAGCTCAGTTTTTACTAATCCGGGCTCGATACAACTTATCTGAATGTTTGTACCGGCCAGCTCCATTCGTAATGCTTCTGACAAAGCTTCCATGGCAAATTTTGTTGCCGCATAACCTCCGGCAGTGGGCCTTACTTTGGTACCCAAAACACTCGAAATATTAATAATATGTCCAAATCCCTGCTTTTTAAATTGTTTGAGCATTTTATAAGTCAGCCGGAATGTTGACTCCACATTTAACCGAATCATTGAAGTCAGTTTATTGATATCCATGTCTTCTATAGTTCCAACTTCTAATGTACCGGCGCAATTAAACAAAAAATCACATTTCCCAAACCTGCTTATAATGTTATCTGTAATCGTATCCTGAAATTCAGGTAAGTTCAAATCTCCGGCAAATACGTTATCAGAATTCAATCCTAATTTGTTTAACCTTTGCAATCGACGTGCAGTGGCAACTACAGTATAATTATCTTCAAACAATGCTTTAGCAATTGCAAATCCAATGCCGCTGCTCGCACCGGTTACTAAACATATTTTATCTGAATTATTCATTTTGCAGTGTTTTTATACTTTGGATGTAAACTACTATTCATGGTTATTTATCACAGGGTATTTTATATACACCTATTCATATCCTGAATTTGACCTTCCGGTTTTCGATTTCACATTAGTGAATGTTAAAACTAAACAATATATAAGTTTGTCAAAAGCACGGGATCAGGTTTTTTACATTTTTTGTTTAAGATACACATTATGATTAAAAGCAGGTAATCTCATGCTCTGCGTTAACGGCTGGGCAAAGGCGATGCCGATTAATTGCTCTTGGTTTTTGTAAAAAAAATGGTGAACCATAGCGTAGCAGAACTCAATGGCAAGTAAACTTAATCGTAAACAGTTTAATTGATGATGTTTATAAACGGTTTAGCCCTTAATCCTTACCGAAGGGAATTAATCAGGATAGTTTTTAAATAAATACTATATAGTTAAAAATAAAACCAACTAAAATTATGCCCACTGCTACCACACCAACAAATACAGCAATTAGTTGCCATTTCAGCACTTTTTTAAGGATAATAATTTCGGGCAGGGACAAGCCAATAACAGACATCATAAAAGCAAGGGCCGTGCCCAGAGAAACGCCCTTTTCGATTAAAACACTCACAATAGGAATAATTCCGGCTGCATTGGAATAAAGCGGAATACCCACAGCAATTGCCAGTAAAACAGAATACCAGTTTTGTGCGCCAAGAGCATTTGCCAGATAAGCATCGGGTACAAAACCATGTGCCCCGGCGCCAATGGCAATGCCAACAATAATATAGATCCATATTTTGCCAACAATTTCTTTAACGGATTCCAAACCTGCATCCAAACGATCATTAATATTCAATTTTTCAGTGGTTTCAAATTGCTGTTTTGATTTTATCTGGTATACCCACTCGGCAACATATTTCTGAAGTTTTAATTTTTCAAGAATAAAACCGGCAATTATCGCTACCGATAGTCCGGTAAATATATAGATCAGGGCTACTTTCCAGCCAAATAAACCCACGAGCAACACCAGGGCAACTTCATTGATCATCGGAGCGGCAATTAAAAAAGAGAAGGTTACCCCAATCGGAATCCCCGCTTCAACAAATCCAAGAAATAAAGGTATTGCAGAACAGGAACAAAACGGAGTTATAATACCCAACATCGAAGCCATCACATTACCAACGAATAAAGATTTTCCTTCTAATGCTTTTCTGGTTTTTTCCGGCGAAAAATAGGAGCGGATTATTCCAACAAAAAATATTATAAGTACGAGTAACAACATTACTTTGGGTACTTCATAAACGAAAAACCTTATAGATTCTGTTAAATGTGCTCCGCTCTTTAATCGGAATACATTATCTGTTAACAAATCTGCAAAGCTTTTCAGATTAGTATAAACTAACACCCAGCCAACCAGGAGCAATACAATTAATATTATTCGTTTTTTATTCATTTTAATACTATAAAAAATTCAATTCCGGATTTTATATCCAAACCACTATACTATAATACACACCAATGCCGATAAACAAGACTGCAATTATTCGCCTGAACCAGATTTCAAAGCTTTTGATGTTGTTGTAAAGTTTACCCACCCCGGATACTGTGTATGCCAGTAACCAGGCAAAAATTATAACAGGCACTCCGGTAGCAATAGCAAATACAATGGGAAGATACAAGCCCGATGCGCTTTGGATAGTCAACGGGATAAGCATTCCGAAATATAACACCCCACTGTATGGACAAAATGCCAGGGCAAAAACAACACCCAACAGAAATACATCAAAGTAGGAATGGTGCGCTTTATTTTGAAATTTATCAGTAAGTTTACCAAAGGCGCCAATATTCAATTTAATTACTCCAAGCATAAATAAGCCAATAATTATCAATAGCGGGCCAAGAAATTTTTCTCCATATTGCTGAAATACTGAGGATATTTTTAACTGGTCAGCGCCAAAAAATAATAGTACTGCAAGGAATGTATATGAAAAAGCCCTGCCAATAGTATATACTATTCCATTATAAAAAACACGGTTCCTGTTTGTAAGGTCTTTACTAATAAATCCCATGGCAGTAATATTCGTTGCCAGCGGGCAGGGACTTATTGCAGTCATTAAGCCTAATATAAGAGCAGACCAAACGGGCAGGTTACTATTTGAATATATATTGCTGAGAAATTCTTCCATTTTTTAATGTGTTGATGTGTTAATGTGTTAATGTGTTGATGTGTTAATGTGATGATGTGTTGATGTGTTAATGTGATGATTATTTAATGTGACAATGGTTAAATTTTGTGTTGTATTAATTAGCACATTAGCAAATCAAATAATTAGCACATCAGCATATCAGTTAATAAGCACATCTTTTAATTACTTATTGGCTTTTGCAGAGCTGATTATTTTACTGAGTAATTTTTGTATTGATAACAACTGTTCCTGCAGTTCATTTGGATCAGGATATTTCTTTGTCTTTTTACAGAGTTTTAACCAGTATTCAGTTTCATTGCATTCTTTTGCAGCGATTTTAAGTTTGTGTATGAAATCTGCCCGGCTTTCTGCATTTTGAGATTCGTTGATATTGGCGCCAATGGAAGTACCTGATTTTAATAACTGCCTGGCAATAACGAATTTTCTTTCCTCTTCTAATAATTCTGTATAATCAATTGTTTGAAGGGCAAATTCAAAACTTAAATCTACTATAACATTTTCTTTGTATTCCATGTGTTAATGTGTTAATGTGTTAATGTGTTAATGTGTTAATGTGTTAATGTGTTAATGTGTTAATTTCATAATTATATAATAGCTTATTGGATATTTAGATGTAAAAATTGATTATGTTTCGTTTAAAGAATAGCATATTATAGAAATAGTAGATTCGTTAAGGTAATCGTTAATCATCACATTAGTTAATCATCACATCAAATAATTATCACATCAAATAATTATCACATCAAATAATTA
>JAFGOZ010000104.1 GCA_016926235.1 Bacteroidales bacterium
AGTTTTTCAAGTTCACTCTTAACTACCATCTGGCAGCGTATACAAACCATATTTTTGATGTAAATTTTCAATATCAGACTCAAAAACTTAAATTTACGATATTTTCATGAATATTGTAAGCTCATAAGTTTGTTTGATTCAGCTTTGGGCGAAACCTATGCAGGGTAAAAACTCCCAAACTTTGCTAACTTGTGTGCCTTTATCATGCTTTCCCCATAGCTGGAGTAGATATAAGAAATTGCATATAGAACTTTTGATTTTCATGTGTTTTTTACAATCATTTTTTTTAACTTTATTAGATCTGAAGCATTAACCTTCAAATTTATGCCAGGCTGTTACTGTTATTAACCTAAATTACATATAATGAAAAACATATTAGTTGCGGTTGATTTTGAAAAAAGCGATCAACAAATAATTGATAAAGCTCTTCAGCTGGCTGATGCTTTCGGTTCAAAAATTTGGATTTTGCATATAGCTGCCCCCGAGCCCGATTTTGTTGGCTACGAAGTTGGCCCTCAATATATAAGGGATTTCCGTGCTTCTGATCTTAAAGAAGAGCACCATCAAATAAATGAATACACAAGCACATTTACTAAAAAAGGAATAAAAGCCGAAGGGCTTTTGGTTCAGGGAGCAACAATTGAAATGGTAATAGCAGAAGCCGAAAAATTAAGTGCTGATTTAATTATTGCAGGCCACCGCGAACACAGTTTTTTTTATAAAGCTTTTGTAGGAAGTGTCTCGGCCGAAATACTTGAAAAATCAAAGATCCCTGTATTATTAGTTCCTTTGAACGAATAATAGATTACTTTTCTCAATTTAGAGACATTCATAAATAATTCAATAAACCAAACAAGAAAATTTTTTGTTGACACCCCTCTATTCCTGTATTCGGAAGAAGTTAATCGTTCTTTTTTTTCAGAAAAAAATCGAGTCATCAGTATAAATAATATCAATTTTGTATATCTTGAATCATTAAAAATAAGTGTAATCAGCATTAATTAAATAACTGTATATCAATATGGTAATTGATAAATTTGAGAACTACAAACTGTATTCAAATCTCAGTGATAAAATAAGTAGAGCATTTGATTTTATTATGGAGAATGATTTTAACACCATGCAGCCCGGAAAATATTTTATCGATAATGAAGAAATATACGCAATGGTTCAGGAATATGACACTAAAGATCTGGCCGATTGCAAGCTCGAAGGTCATTACAAGTATATCGATATTCAATACATGATAAAAGGCTCTGAGAATATAGGCGTTGCATCGTTAAAAAATCAGGTTCCTACAGAGAAAAACGAAGATAAGGATTATGTTTTTTATGTAGGTGACACATCAATTATCAGAGTTGACGAGGGTATGTTTACCATATTTTTCCCGGACGATCTTCACATGCCCGGCATGAAAGCAGAAAAATCTTCAAAGGTTAAGAAGCTGGTTATCAAAATTAAGGTTTAGTGTATTCTGAAATTAATGCATTAAGAAATGAATAAGGGTATTTTAACTATTCTTTTGTTAATACTTTCGAACACATTCATGACAATTGCCTGGTATGGCCATTTAAAATTTAAAGAGTTAAACTGGTTTAATAGTCTTGGGTTGTTTTTCATAATTCTAATTAGCTGGGGTATTGCATTTTTTGAATATATATTCCAGGTTCCTGCAAATAAAATCGGATACTTAAATAATGGTGGTCCTTTTAATCTTTGGCAACTTAAAGTCGTACAGGAGATAATTAGCCTTTCTGTATTTACAGTCTTTACTATTCTAGTTTTTAAAACAGAAACTCTTAGAATGAACCATTTAATCGGGTTTGTTTTTCTAATTCTGGCTGTTTATTTTATATTTAAAAAATGAATGCTGAAAATGTTCAGATACGCTAATTTTAAACTAATTACAATCCTTGCATAGATAATAGCTCGTAATATTTATTCCAACCTGATGAATTCTGAACTTGAAAAATTACCCAATATTGGTAAAACACTTGCTGAAAAGCTAATAAACATTGGCATTAAAACATCCGGCGAACTAATTGAATCTCAATCGGAAGATGTATTTATCCGGTTGAATACTATTGATGAAACAGCCTGCATTAATATACTTTATGCCATAGAAGGTGCAATTCAGGGAATTCGTTGGCATAATTTAGATAAGTCAAGGAAAGAAGAATTAAGCATGTTCTATAATAATCTAAATACTAAATAGAAATACTATTTAGTAGAAAATTCAGCATTTTTATTGCCCTATGAAACAAAACAACCGAATTCTTATCGTTGATATCCTTCGTGGATTTGCACTTTTGCTAATCGTTTTAATTCATTATGTTGAGCACTTTGATTTTTTCACAAAACCCGGGGTAAATTTTCTTTTCTCTGCCGAGACCGACAGTAACGTAATGGAAATTGTATTCTTTTTTATTTCAGGCAAGGCATACTCCATCTTTGCTTTACTGTTTGGATTCAGCTTTTTTATTCAACTCAACAGAAAAGATTCGGCAGGCATCGATTACCGGGCAACTTTTTTATGGCGGTTAACCATCCTTATGGTTATGGGTCTATTACATTCCCTGATTTACCGTGGAGATATTTTAAATATTTATGCAATCCTGGGAATTCCATTAATTCTTTTACATAAAGCAAACAATAAATTACTGATTGGTTTAAGTATTTTATTAATGCTGCAAATACCCTTTATTTGGAACATCATACAAACCTTTACAAATCCTGACTTTGAATACTCCGAAAGCATCCCAACCTTCTGGGGCGAAGGTGAAGAAGCTTATGCTCACGGTAGTTTTGGAGATGTTATAAGATACAATTTATGGCAAGGCAGAGTATCGGTATTAGCATGGACTGTTTATAATGGCCGGTACCTGCAATTATTTGCCCTTTTTATTGTTGGAATTTTGTTAGGCCGTGCCCGTTTTTTTGAAAATATTGAGAAACACAAATCACTGTTATATAAAACATTAATTGGCAGTGTTTTAGGATATTCTCTTGTAAAACTGGTTCAATTATGGATAGGCCAGGGACAACTCACCGACTTACAAGAATATTTATATGCAAACCTGTTCAATTCATATGCTAACCTGGCATTTACCCTGTTTTATATAATTGCTATCATTTTGTTATACCTGCGGTTTGAAAAAGCATACCTGTTCAGGCTTTTTGCCTCCTATGGTAAAATGAGTCTTACAAACTATGTATCGCAGGCAATTACCGGTGTAATACTATTCTATGGCTTTGGCTTTGCTTTGTATAAATACCTTGGCTCAACCTGGAGTGTAATGATTGGGGCTATTGTATTCTTTACACAGGCACTGATAAGCAAATGGTGGAACACAAAATTTTATTATGGGCCAATGGAATGGTTTTGGCGGGCTCTAACCATCAGAGATTTTAATTTGAAGTTCAGAAAAGGTTTATAACAATCTCTTTTCTTCTAATGAAATCCTAATCCTGTTGTGATTTTCCCAGTATAATAATACAAGTCTTTCAATTTCATGGGTTTATTCTTCAGGTATTACATTGACCCTACCAACACAAAATATACTCTGAGAAATCAGAATTATTGGAGTTCTAAATCAGATTACTCATATAGTTTTGAAGATATTCACATTTATTCTGGTAGAAATGATTATCGTTTACCTTCATTTCATAAACTTGATGCTGCATGTAACTTTACAAAAAAAAAGGAGAAAGAATCCGGGCTATCGGGGTATATATTATTTATAACAGACAAAATGCAAATTTTGTGTCTTTTTAATGAAAATGAAGGATAACTTATATTATTTCAATTCTGCTTAATGCCTATTTTCCCATTTGTAAGTTATAACTTAAAGTTTTAAAGATATTAGTCAAGTAATAACTTAGTTATACTAGAATGGCATCTATTACCGTTCTATGAGCATTGTAACTATTAATCTAACTTACCATGTACAAAATAACTGTTATTATTACACTTATTGCATTTGCTATAATGGATTCTATTCATGCTCAGGAATCAAAACAAAAAATTCTTAAAACATATATAAATGCATCGTATTATGAAGAAGAAAGTACTGATTATGATGGCTCTTTTGGTTCCGTCAGTGAATACTTCTATGAAGAGAAGAATCTCGATATTGGTTATCTCTCTTTAGCTTTTGAATTAAAAAAGAATCAAAAGCTATCACATGAATTGGAACTTATGCCAATTTGGATAAACAGGAAATCTGAAAAAACAATTATTGTCTACAATCCTATTGAAAACTATAATTACTTATATGGAGGAAAGGTAACTAAAACAAATATCTATTTAAGGTATCAACTGAATTACACTTTTAATCGAGTTTGGATTGTCGCACCATATATAGGATTCTCAGCAAAAGGTTTTTATTGGTCGAAAAAGGCTGACCCTTATACTTCCTATTTATATCAGACTAAATTACAAAATACTGGAATTGATTTTGCTTTCATTCCCTCTTTGAAAATACCCTTAAACAAAAACCTAGCCTTAGACATTAATATTCCTGTAAGCATATACGAAATAAAATTAAATATCGAAAAAGAGGAAAACCCAGGTATTCCGGTAAATGAACAAACAAGCTCCAAAATAATCGGTGAGTTTATTCCAAAAATTTATAATTGCAGACTAGGATTATGTTATTCATTCTAAAAAGAAAAATATGTCTTTTTGTATAAGAAAAATTCAGGAAAACGATTATGAACAACGAATTACCCTGTTTAAAGAATTTGCCCATTTCGAGAAAAGTTCGGCGGTATGAAATTGTTGGGAATTACGGAGTACTTCATTATCATGGTACAACACACTTTGATGCGAGAGACACCTTTTGTATAACCGCTTAAAATACAATGTTTTATGCCGCTTGTTAAGAACTGTGCTTTTCTTTCAAATTAGCGCCAAATAATATCATATTGATTTCCTAATAAATCATCATAACTTAAATCGATTTGGTGAAGTGAAGAAATATCCAGAGGTGTATCAAATGTTAACTCATTAAACCCAGTAATACTTGTTAATTTGTTTTTGTCATTAACATAAAACTGGCTGCCTTGGTTATTGGAAAGTTGCACCATTACATTTGTTAAAATGCTGGCAGGATTAATTACTTCTCCGTCAGGCAATTCATAATCAAATGAGATGGATATAAGATTTCCGGCACTATCTGTATGCAGAGTTGGAATTACAATTACTAAGTTATATTCCATATCAATATTTGAGTAATTAAGGGTAAAGGATCTGTTGCCATCAAGTGTTAAAGTGTAAGTCCCCTTTTTAAATGGCAAAAAAGCTGAACCCCATGGGGCATCTGGCTGTGCATTTGTTTCCCGACAAAATGATGAAATAAAACCTCTGTCTCCACCACATTGGGGAGCTTTCATATATCCCCAAAGTTTAATATCATTATATGGATCTTCAGTAGGACCTGACAAAGAAATGTCTCCATCAGAAAAAGTTAATCCCGAGCCTCCACCTAACTCTACCATATAGTTAACATAATAGTGGGAACTATCTGTTCGTATTGGGGTTAAGTCATTGTATCCCCAATGTCCTCCATTAATTGTAAACATTGTGTATATAACTAAGTGTCTGTCAGACAATACATCGGGATTACCATCATTATCAACATCAATGTTTTTTGCTATAGCTTCATAATACCCATCTATAACCTTTAAACAATTAATTTCTGTTTCTGATATTTGTATCTCGTTTCCTAGAGGATCGTGGGAAGGAATAACACTATTGCCTACCAATGTGAGTGTTGATAAATCAATAGTTGTATTTTCTCCATTTGATAAACTTCCGAGCGGAAGCATATTCAAACCTTGTGAAGAAAGATTTCCTATATATTTGTTATTTGTATCCAAAAATATCAATGCAACCCCTGTTCCAATTTCTCCTGGTACAGAAAAAGCACCATTAACAATATCATAAAGCTTATAATAATATTTATTGAAAACAAGGATCTTTTTTGCATCGGATAGCAATAAAGAACTATCCTCTGTAACTTTTGAGCTTTTTGTTTGACTTACCAGAATATTCCCCTTGATTACTATACCTGTATTTTCAGAATAATTTTCTGAACTGTCAGAATAATTTTCTGTATTGTCAGAATAATTTTCTGTATTGTCAGAATAATTTTCTTTGCTGCAACATACAATTATTATTGAAATTGCAATCATTAAGATTAAATTTCTCATTTTTTTTTCATCTGTTTATTTTTATTTTTTAAGGTCGGATGCCTGTATGCCGAACAGGCAGGAAACCGCCTTAAAAAATTAATCATATTTGTTTGTGAAAATAATGATGAATTTTTTAATGCTTGTTCCATAATTATACTCTAATTGTTAAGATTTGTTGCATTCGATTATTGAATTCTCAGGTTTTATCTTTTCGTTGTTGCCAACTACCCGATAAAATGAAGGAGTTGCAATACCTGGATTTATTGATGGACTATAATTTATTTTAAAGTAAGTTTCAGATTTCAGTTGATAATGTAAATGTGGGCATTCCGAAACAAGTTCGGAATGCCCACCAAATTATGTATTAAATCCTTAAGGATTAAAACTTTAAAGTAATTTAAATATGTCCAATAGGATCTGTATCACCATCAGGATCATTATTTACATTACCACTGGTTTTTGGATTTCCATTGGTCAATAAAAGAACTCCGCACATATGCGGTGAAGCCATAGATGTTCCACTCATTGTTGTATAACCACCTTTATAATGGGTCGATTTAATGTTAACACCAGGCATACAAAAGTCAACAGGAGGGTTTCCATAATTAGAGAAGTATGCAAAATTATCCGAAGCATCCATAGCAGAAATTGTCCAGATGTATGCTCCGTTAGCTCTAGCAGGAGAATGGAAGTTTGCGTCATCGCTTTCGTTACCTGCAGCTAAAGCAAAATAAATTCCATGATTTGAAGCAGCAACAACAGCTTCATCAAGAGCAGTTGATACACCTCCACCAAGACTCATGTTAGCAGCATCGCCTGCAGAAGCAGCACTTGCAACATAATCGATACCGGCAATTACACCACTGGTTGAACCAGATCCTCTTCTGTCAAGTACTTTAACAGCAACCACTGATGCACCAGATGCAACACCTATTACACCTATTTCATTGTCGATTGCTGCAACTGTACCGGCAACGTGAGTACCATGTCCGTTTTCATCGTCGGCACCTTTACGAGAACCTGTAAAATCCCTGCTCCTGTTTTGATCTACATTTAAATCAGGGTGGTCAAGATCAATACCGCTGTCGATTATCCAGGCAACTTTTCCTGTGCCATCACCATATCCTACCCGTTCGATACCATAAGGCACTTCCTGGGCTTGCGTATCTCCACCATCATCGGGATTTTCCCAAGGTGGGCGCATCATTACCAGGTCAGGCTCAACTAATCTTACACGCTTATCTTTGGCAAGTTTTACAACATCTGCATCAGACATTTTAACTGCAAAGCCTGAAACTGCTTCGGCATAGGTATTTTTAATCATGTAATCACTTACCTCTTGTTTTACAAGAATGTCTTCAGCAATTTTTTTTACTTCATCAAGCTTTTGAGCATAGGAAACTGCATCGGTGTTTTTAAACTTAACTGAAGTTTCAGTGAGCAGAACAATGTACTGACCCGGTATTGCAGTTCCATCAATCGGTGTAGTAATTTTTTGGCTGGATACTAAGTCATCTTTTACAATTGTTATTTCGTCATCTTTCTGACAGCTGGTAATCGCAAACAACCCAGCAATAGCTAATAAAAACAAAGGATTTCTTTTCATAGACTGTAGGTTTGGAAATAATTAGTTTTGAGTTAACAATAGCTTCACTAAAAATACAAAATTTTACTTTTTAGTATCAACTTTTACTATAGGATTTTAATAAAACTTATTAAACAACTATTAATACCCCCTTTTTAAATAAAAAAAAGTGCAGAATTAAAATTTTCTGCACTTTTATTGTATGGTTTCTGTGGTTTGGTATTAGTCTATTTTTGAGAGATTCCCGCCTGAATTCAAATCAATATTTCTCATATCAGGATGTCCTTTATATTTAACGAACCCACCTGCAGAACATGAAACATCCAGCGTTTCAACTGCCCATACGAGTGAAAAACCGCCTGCTGATGCATTTACTTTTACATTTGATGCTGCCAGGTTTTGAGCATCAACATGAGCTCCTGCCGATGCCTGAGCCGATAGATTTTCTGCTTCCCCTTTTAATTTAATTGTTGCTCCGGCACTTGCATTACAATCAACTGATTTCACAACAACAGGAGTATTTGAGCGGGCACCGGCACTTGCATCAATGTCTATGTTTTGCGAGAAAATGGTATCCTGTGATGTCAGACTGGAGCCTGCTGAAACTCTTATTTTATTTATCTCCATTTTATCTGTCCTGAGCACAGCATTAATCTGATGTTTTTCCGATATTGAACCTTTCAGTTTCAGAATTAAATTATCTCCAACCTGGTCAATGGTTAAACGACTTAATATGGCCGTATCTCCTACCAGTGTAAGTTCATTTTTGGTCGATTTCTGAAGTTCGACATAAATTGCACCACTAATTTCAAGATTTGTAAACGCAGAAACTGCATGTATTTTTTCTGTTTTTATTCCTGAAACATTAATATTTTCAAAAACAACATATTTTTTAATACTAAAAAGTATTACTATTATGCCGGTAAGTATTATTCCAAATGCTATAAGCAATAACTTATTACTTGTCTTCATTGTGCTTGGTTTTATTAGTTAATTTGTTCGTAATATTTTTTTAAATCTTCAACTGTTATTCCCAGTAGTTTCATTGTCTTAATAAACTGGGGTATTTCTTCTTCAAGAAAAGCCTGTTTCTTTAAATCGAGTGTTTGCTTAAAGCCATCCTCGGTAATAAAATAACCTATACCCCGTTTATTATATATAACTCCTTTTTCCTGCAAATAATTAAATGTTCTCATAACTGTGTTTGGGTTTACTTCCATATTTACTGCTAATTCTCTTACCGAAGGAATCCTGTCCTCCTCCATCCATTTCTTTTGCAATATGCTTTCGCATATATAGTCGGCTATTTGTAGATAAATAGCTTGTGTATCTCTGAATTCCATACTAAACCTCCCTTTCTTTAAAACGAATATAGCTTACAATTAATAGGAATGTTGGCAAGACGTAAAATCCGAAAATTTTAATAATAGGTAACAAAGTGTCCTCTAAATATCCTAATCCATCCCATGATGAAGATTCAAAAAACTTTGGACTACCAAATATGAACAAACCCATAAGTGTTTGAAACATGGATTGGAATACAGATATAACAAACAGAGCCAGCAGTGTTTTAAGAAAATTGTACCCTTTAAAGTATATTGCACCCAGAAAAAAAACAGGTTGAACTACAAAATAAATTCCTATAATTTTCCAAAGTGCAGCATTAAAAAAGTTAATTGCTACAAAGCTCGAATCTGTCAGAAAAAAAGCCAGCGTTGATGCTACATACCATGCTGCATAAAAGAAAGCCACGGCGACAAATAAAAAAATTACAGTTGTAGTTAACCAGGTGCTAAATATTTTTTCAAAAGCAGATGCCGGCAGTGATAAATACTGAATTGACTTTTCCGGCTTATGCATTTCACTAAATGAAACACTTGTAATAATTGCACCACCCAAGAAAAGAGATACATAGCTGATAACTATGAAGCTTTCCTGATCAAGAATACCGCTTCCAATAGATGTTAATACGGCTATCACAATAAGTGCTCCGGAAATTGCTGAAAACGCTGTAAGCATTCCTTTATAATTCAGAAATAAATGTCTTCTGAAAAAAAGCTGAAACCTGTTTAAATCAAATATATCATTGTGTGTCATTGTGTTCTGATTTTTAAATTATTAATTAATTCTTAAAACAAGCATTCACTTCCTGTGGATTGCTCACAATTGCATTGAAGAAAAGCTCCATATCCAGCAAAGACTCATCTTTCCCTTTTGAAGGAGTAACGATCTTATAACCTCCGATACTGTCTTCTTTATATATTACACCTTCTTCTTTATCAAAACTTGAAGACTTGCCAAAATAAAGTTTCTCTGTTACCTCGAAGCAAGGAGCATTAAATAGTACTTTTCCTTCTTCAAGAATTATGATTGTATCGATAAGGCTTTCAAGATCCCTGGCCTGGTGAGTAGATATAATAATACTTTTATCCTCGTTAATTGCCCTGGCAACAGTTTTTCTGAACTGGCTTTTTGATGGAATATCCAAACCATTTGTAGGCTCATCGAGGAATAGGAGCTTTACATTGGTTGCCAGACCGAATGAAAGTAAGAATTTTTTCTTCTGACCAAATGAAAGCGTATTAAGCTTTTTGTTCTCTTTAAGCTCAAAATCTTTCAAATAACCTTCAAATTCACTTTTGTTGAATTTGGGATAAAATGGCGAATTTATCATAACATAATCCATCATTTTAATGGCTGGTAACTCAAATTCTTCAGGTATGATGAATAGTTCTGCAAGTACCGATGGATATCTTTTTGTGGCCTCCAAATCAAATACTTTGCATACTCCTGACTTAGGCATAAGTAAACCTGTCATCAGTTTAAAAAGAGTGGTTTTTCCAGTTCCGTTCTTACCCAGTAATCCATATATATTACCCGGTGTAAGACTTAAATTCAAATTATCGAATAGTTTCGAGTGCTTTGAATAAGTAAAATTTAGGTTCTCAATGTTTATCATTCTATTATTGTTTTAGTGTTCTACTTTACTAATACACCACAAATGTATGACAATAATTTTAATAAGCAAATATTTTTTGATTTTTTTCTATTTATGATCTTTTGGGGAAAAATGAGACTTTAGGACTTTTATTGGTGGGCACACGTTGGTACCTAAAATCCGCATGTTAACCGTCATTGCGAGCGCAGCGCGGCAATCTGCTGAATCAAAAAGATTGCTTCGTTTTACTCGCAATGACGCATTAGATGGGAGTTTGGGGAAAGACTTACGGATTTTAGGTTGTAACGCGCGCTAGGTAGGGTTGGAACTTTTATTGTTGGGCACGCGTCATAAACGCGCGCCAGGTATTTGTTTAATACTGACGTCATACCTGCGTAGGCAGGTATCCGATCATTTTTCTTTCAAAAACCTACACCCATACACAGGAAAGACAAACACAAGTTACTACCGGTTCAACCATTCCTTAAAATCCTTAACACGTTCTACAGCAACAATAATATCTTTTTCGAAAGGAGGATTGAGATCAACTTTAATCCGGCGTTTAAACCAGGAATGCATCTCATGAATACTATTATGCTTAACAATAAAAGCCTGTTTATTCTGAAAAACTCTAAAGGGTTCAGCTTCTCAATCAGTTTTTCCAATGTTGTGTCAACAAGATACCTGTCTCCTTTGGTATTTACAAGGAAGGCATACTTACCCTCGGCAAAAAAATAGGCTATATTTTCAATTGGAATAATTTTAATACTTTCGCCGTGGATAACCATAAAGCGTTTTTGGGTATTCCTTTTGTCCAAATCCCTGCATTAATTCCAGGAGCTTTGAAAAATCGGCTACCGCGCTATTCTGGTTATTATATTCGTTGAATTTTTCAAGGCTTTGGGCTAAGTCGAACTAATTGACAGGTTTTAACAAATAATCTACACTGTTCACCTTAAATGCCTGTATAGCATATAATTGATCTGAAATGAGAAAGATTACTTTATTAGCGGTAGCTGGAATTTTTACCTTTAATTGTTTTAGTCAGAAAACCACAATTAATCTCTGGCCTGACGGAGAAATACCGGGAGCTATTGATAACAATGATTATGTGGAGTTTTCGAAAAACGATAATGGTTGGTTCAGGATTGGCAAAGTTTCGGTACCCACCCTTGATATATACCTGCCTCAAAATGCCGATAGTGCCACGATGGGAATTTTAATCTGCCCTGGAGGTGGCTATGGACGTTTAGCCATGGATCACGAAGGTGAAGATGTTGCTCTCTGGTTGAATGAGCTAGGTATTGCTGCTTTTGTTCTGAAGTACAGGCTGCCTTCCGATGAAATTATGGAAGATAAAAAAATCGCCCCCCTTCAGGATACGCAAAGAGCTATGCGAATTATCAGGGAAAATGTAAGAGATTATAATGTTTTACCTGACAAAATTGGTGTGATGGGATTCTCAGCTGGTGGTCACCTTGCTGCAACACTTACAACCCAATACGATAAAAAGGTTTATGACAATCGTGAGGACATATCTGCAAGACCAGATTTTTCAATGTTGATCTATCCTGTTATATCGATGTATGATTCTCTCACACATATGGGATCAAGAGATGCATTGCTGGGAACAAATCCAGATCGGGAATTAATCTTTGAATATTCAAATGAGCAGCATGTTGATAGTAAAACACCACCTTGTTTCCTGGTGCATTCTTCGGATGATAATGTTGTAAACCCCCTGAATTGCATTTATATGTACGAAGCTCTATTGGAAAATAAAATTTCAGTTGAGATGCACATTTTTGAATATGGTGGACATGGATACGGAATGGGTGAACACAGAGGTGGGCCGGCTCAGTGGCTTGATAACCTAGCGTTATGGCTTAAAAGACAATAATTTCCGGATAATAGTATTACAGGTTCTGGAAGCTAGTTTAAACTTGCTTTTGGAAAGTCAATTGTATAACTTAAAAATCCTTTAAATTCCGAACGATCCTCCCTTTTGTATCTTTCGAGAATAAAAGATTCAAAGAGTTTCTTCAATTCCTCAACCTCCGCTATATTTAAAAAAAGTCTAGCTTTTTCATCGGGGAATGGAATGATGATTTTTTTTCTATACCTGCTCGTTTTGTTCTTCTCCTGGTAATAGTCATAGTTTAGCGAAAACAAAAATTTAGTAAATTCTTTAACTGCTTTAAAATCTTCAAAATCCACCCCTTTATTCAAAAATTCAAAATGGACTTTTGAGCAATTTTTACAATAATATAAACGGCCGTTTGCTGATATCTTTTGCATAATATCATTGATTTTTATCAATTCCTTATTATAGAAATTAACACTTTAATTTACAAAATGTTTTTCAATCATGAATTACGCCAGCTAAGTTTATCTTTATTAATCGACATGAAATGTTTTCGTGCTTTGAAAAATCTCACCAGTTCTTTTGTTTATTGCAGAAACCTTAACCTTGTATTTACCCGAAATATCAGATGTATAAAAATCTACTTTGGCAATGCCATCTCTATTAAATTCAGGTTTTGTTCCCCATAATAAAGTATACTCTCTGTAGGGAATCCTTGAATTGCCAATGATTTGACTGTGAGCCTGACTGCATGTATAAGCCGGAGAGTCTGATAGCATTTGGTATTTAAAGAAAAGCGAGTTTTTGGTTAATTTAATACCGGCAATATCACCTTTATGAGAAATAACATTTATTACTCCCGCATATGCCTTATCTCCAATAACATAGCTTTCATCAACCAGTTCGACTCTTTCAATTGTGCTTATTTTAATTTTCAGAAATGCTTTAATATCAATAATCGGAATATTATCCACCATCATTAAAAAAGGTTCGTTTGGAAATGCATTCCAATTCTTGGAATGTATGTAGGGCTCACCTTTATGTTCATAAACTACAATCTCATTTACAATTTCAAAAATAAATTCCCGAAGCTCGGGTAAATCAATATAATCCTTTGTATAATAAACCTTATTTGGCTTTCCGTAAAACTGGATAGTATCATCAGACCCCAATTTTTGTGCTGAAATCTCCGTTCTAAACTTTGAATTTAGCTGTGCATTTACATAAATTTCTTTTGCTAATTCTCTTTCTTCAGCATTAAGTTTAAAAGCAACTTCGGGAAGTTTCTGAACATTACAAAAATCATTGTCAATGTTTATTTCCAAATCGGAATTATCTTTGCTGGCTGCAATAAAAAAATCTTCGATACCGGTATATTCGGGGTAACTTAAGTAAAATTTCCCATCCTCCTTAGTCTTAAAGGTTGAAATATATGGCCTCCTGACATCAAGCAATGAGGTACATACATAGGCATCGTTAACAGGTTGTTTGCTTGATTTATCGATTAAATTACCACTTATTACAATCCCTTTTATTTCAGGTAAAAAACCCGGATTTTCAGTTAACGGTGCATCATCTTTTACCGAATAAAACTCATCTAAACTGGTATTTTGTCTTACAACAGAGATACTATAATCAAAATCATCAGGATGCGATTCTGAAAGCACAAGCTCTATACCAGCCTGTTCTCTTTTGCCGTATGTTAGTTTATCAATATTTATTTCAAGATTTTTATATTCCTCAGGTTTTACAACTTCTAAAACATTTTCCCCGTCATCTTTAAAACCTGTTCCTTCAAGCTGGTTTTCCTCAAGATTAATAATCTTCACCGGTTTTATTCCTAAATTATCAGAAGGAAGGTTTCTCATCCATTTTGTATAGGCTTTAAGATAATAAACGCCATTTAACAAATTTGAGGGAACTTCAAGAAAACCACTTGTGCCACTTCCTGTGAATTTGAACTTTTTTTGGATAACAGCTGAACCATCCTGTCTTAATAATTCAATATAAACTACAGAACTCCAGTTTGATTTACCGCTATAATTCGTTAGATAGAATAAATTGAACCTGATGATATCATTTACTGCATAAATGTTTCTGTTAGTCTGAAGTATTATTTTTTCATTTATATTCTTAGAAGTAAGTTTAAAATTATCTTTATATGTATCAGAGTTTTGAGCATAAAAATTTAGGGTAATTACTGACAAAGAATTTATTATCAATAGTTTTAATACAATACACTTAGCTGTTTTTATTTTCATTTTTTGTTGTTTTGTTCTACCAAAAATCAGGTTTTTCTGTAACTCCACCCTCAGTCGTGCAATCGATGCAAATCTGTTCCGGGGGATATCCCCATAAGGTCACTGAATCGGGTTTATCTTTATCGAATTCCAGAGCAATCAGAAAAACACTTCCGTTTATTGTCCTAAAAAAATCTAATAGTGATACTCCCTCAGGTGGAATACAGGGTCTAACATAATTACAATGAGAGAGGTTAATGTTATCAAAAGGCCCCTTATAAAAAATTCTCTTCTGGGTATAAGATGCTGCCCAAAAATACCCTAAAACAGTTTCATAAGGATCATGGATATTCTTTATATTACACTTCGATTGAGGTGGTTGAACGCTGTACAATCCTCCCTCAGATGTCATAAAATTGTTCAAATTGTGGTATTCATAAGCAGAAGCACTTAATGCAAACTGTTTCACCAATATACTATATCTTATATTGAGCTTTGGATCAAAGCCGGAAACGTAGTTCAAAGGTATTTTCTTCTTCTCATTAACAGTTAAATTTCTGGTTGATGAGGTATACCAACGACTAATTTCTTCTGTTTTCCAACAAACGTTTATGCTGTCACTAACCGGATCGAATTCCGGAACTCCAAGTGCTTTTTCGTACCAATAACCATCGATTTCGTATACCGTTTGAACCTCAAATGTCTCTATCACCTGCCACATGTAATTTTTTGTTGCTGTATCCGGTGCAGATAA
>JAFGOZ010000105.1 GCA_016926235.1 Bacteroidales bacterium
GGGTCCACCTAATAATCAATGAGTTACAATGTCAAAAATTGTGGCTCCTTTTTTTTCGCCAGTTTGGCGCCAGGATTTTGGGGAAGGTTGGTGGGAAGTAGAACCTATCTTAATAATACATTTAGATTGTTAACCCAGTTGTCTCGACCTCTCAACGTTCAGTATAATACTGAATTTTCCCCGATACTCCACTATACTATATTTTAGTGCATTATAAATCTTAATTATATGTTAAGAGATTAAATATATAACGAATAACATTAAATATATTTTGATATTCATTATTTTATAATTATCTTTGTCGAAACATTAAAATTTATTATTATGAAATACATCACGCATAAACCGACCTTGAAGGATATAACAATATGGTTTTTTGTCCTGGCAATCATTGTTATTATACCTGTTTTTAGCGGTTACCTTGTTGAGCCTGAAAATCCTGTCTTATTCATTGTCCCCTTATTAATTCTGGGGTTTTTTATATTCAATATGGTAATTAGAAGATCACTCTTTTTTAAAAACTATTTCAGCAGTCCATTCAATCTGCTGACCTCTAAGGTTCAATCAGAAAAGGCATTTGATATCCCAAAAGAATTAATGTTTGAAAAGATGATAGAGGTTATCGATCATTCTAAATTCAAATTGGTTGAAGCCGACAAGGATAGGTTAGAGATACTAGCTATTACAAACATCACCCTTAAATCGTGGGGGGAAAACTTGTATGTAAGTTTTGAAACCATTGGCGAAGAAACAATCATGAAGTTTTGCTCGGTAACTTTTTTCCAGATTACTTCCTGGGGGAAAAATGAAAAAAACGCAGATGAGCTGTTCAGCGAAATCGAAAGTTCATTTACCATCTAAACAATGAATTATGGCGATAGTAGTGAACCTGGATGTTATGTTGGCGAAGCGAAAAATGAAGTTAAAGGAACTTTCAGAGATTGTAGGCGTTTCTGTAGTCAATCTATCCATATTAAAACAAGGTAAAGTTAAAGCCATTCGTTTTTCGACCCTGGAGGCCATTTGTCAGGCCTTAGATTGTCAACCAGGAGATATCCTGGAGTATGTAAACTAATATTTTAGATACAGACTTATTATTATGAAAAAATCAATTGTGTTAGCCTGAACGACTATTACACTCTTCAGTTGCGATCCATTCGTAAAAATGGAAGCAAACATTGTGAATTTAACTTCTGCCAGTCTTTCAATAGACTTTGCAGCAGCACCATGGGATTCCAGCTTAAGTAAAACTTTGCAAATAGAATCAGGTCAAACTGTGCTTTTCGAGATATATGATGGATACGGAACCTATGTTGGACCAAACCTTGGATACTTTGATTCAGTCGTTATCAGAAATGAGGCAGATGAAATTCTTAGTGTTAATAAGCAAGGCGATATCGGTAAAAACATATTTAATATCGATGAATATTGGATTTCAACTGAACAAACAAAAAGATTTTTCATCTATGTATATGAAATAGAAGATGAAGATCTGGAAAAGTTTTTTGTTGCATTATAAAACCAGATATGAGAATTTCAATTTCATTATTGATAATTTCTTTTATGCTCATGGCAGCTTGCGAAAAAGAAAATCCAGATCAATCAAGTGATTTGGAGAATACAATAATTCTTGGGAAGTGGGAAATTCAAAGCTATACCTATAATGGCATTACAGACATGTCAATTAACTGTTGCAGCTTTGTGGAATTTAGCGATGATGGTATAGCGCACGATTTAATGGGTGATTATAAAGCGTCTGGAACAGGTTATGAGAAAACCGGTATATTCAAGTTAGATCTCGAAAACTTCACGATATTGTTTGAATATAATAATAAGCAGAAGCTATGCGAGTTTCAGATTCAGGATTCACATTTGGCATTCAGCTATAATGAGGATGGGGCTGAAATATCTGAAACCTGGATTAAATTAGAATAGACGACACTTAGGTCGTGCAAACCACTTATGTAAAGTTTTCTCTGAAATCTTAACACAAAGAATTATATATGTAAAGAAATGTTGGATATCTTTACAAAAGGTAGTTTCTTTGTAAAGAAACATCAAAAATCTTTACATTATGAGCAATGGAATCAATTGGCAACCGAAAGAGTTACCCTTAACTATTGACGTTGAGTCAAAGGCCGTTTTAAAAAGATTGCCCAGGGCTCATGCTGCGCTGGCAGAACTCAAAGGCATTGCATCAACGATACCCAATCAAGGAGTTTTAATAAATACTCTTGGTTTGCAGGAAGCAAAAGACAGTTCTGCCATTGAAAACATCATTACCACACATGATGATTTGTATAAATCAGGGCTGAATATTAAAACTATAAAGTCATTAGGCGCAAAAGAAGTACAGAATTACATTGGTGCTTTAAAAGTTGGCTTTGAGTTAGTCACTAAAGATGGAATGCTGACTAATAGAACCATACTTAAAGTTCAGGAAATACTGGAAGAAAACAATGCCGGATTCAGAAAACTTCCCGGAACAGCCTTAAAGAACTCCGCCAGTGGAGAGACAATATATATTCCCCCACAGGATACAGACAGAATAAACCAATTAATGTCGAATCTGGAAAAATTCATTAATGAATCTAATATCAACGAACTGGATCCCCTGATAAAAATGGCAATCATTCATTTTCAGTTTGAAAGTATCCATCCTTTCTATGATGGAAATGGGAGAACAGGGCGAATAATAAATATCCTGTACCTGATTCTTCAAAATCTACAAAATCTTCCTGTTCTTTACCTGAGTAGTTATATAATCAGAACTAAATCTGAATATTACAGGCTGCTTCAACATGTACGAGAGACGAATAGCTGGGAAGAATGGATTTTATATATGGTAGACGGTATTGAACAAACTGCAATTGAAACCATTGGATTAATCAGAGATATTAAAGAAATGATGCTCAATTTCAAAAACAGGCTCAGAGATAACTACAAATTTTATAGCCAGGATCTGTTAAACAACCTGTTCAAGCACCCGTATACAAAAATAGAATTCATTGTTAATGATTTAAATGTATCAAGGATAACCGCAGCAAATTATCTGAATAAGCTGGCAGAAGACGGATTACTCAGGAAGGAGAAACTTGGAACCGGAAATTATTATATTAATGAACAGTTGTTTGAACTATTATCAAGAAGATAATTCATAATGGAGCCAGTTTTTTCGCCAGCTTTCCTGTAAATCTATGTTAATCCATGTAAAATTTTACAATAAATGAACAGTTAATCTTAATCGTATATACACATAAATCCCTGTATATGTTGAATATAACTCAAATACCCCAACTTTTTCAAACCGAATAGTATCTCAAAAAAAGAATACTCATAATCAGGGAGTCGCTGGTTCGATCCCAACTGGGCCCCCATACAGGCAGCCATCCGGCTGCCTTTTCTCATTTCTGCCGGGGATCGAGCCGGGCCCCCATACAGGCAGCCATCCGGCTGCCTTTTCTCATTTCTGCCGGGGATCGAGCCGGCCCTGCAGGCTGGCCCCTTCTCTAAAATTGCCCACAGGGCAATTTTGTAACGCTCGGTCCTGATCCCAGCTGGGCCCACAAAAAAAGAGTGAGTGTGAAGATCGAGAGCGATGAACACCACTCTGTTTTTTCTTCACTCTCACTCTTCGCTCTCACTCTGCCCCTTATAGGTGGTTTTTTCGTTTCTGTGGAAAAAACGAACAAAGTGACCACCTTTCGCCTATTTTCA
>JAFGOZ010000106.1 GCA_016926235.1 Bacteroidales bacterium
GTCAATCTTTAAATGTAAATAATCATCAACCTTCAAACAAGTAATTTGATGCAAGTTTAGCTTCATCTGTGTTCAATTGGCCATAACTATATATCATTTGTCATACAAATGGCTTCCAAAATACCCTCAATCATATTCAATCTGGCGAGCCGTCGCGAGTAGCAGACAATTTTCGGCAAATGAAGTGGGGTTATTTAATGACTAAAGCAAGGCTTATGCAATAACCCGGGGGGCTTGGCCTTGCTGTGTCATGAAATATTGCTTTTTGCAAACCCACGAGTGCCGATTAAAATTGGATGCCGCAGGCGAGCATTTATCCATAGTGAGGGTTGCGATTTATGTTGCATACCTACAGCCTATGTGTTCTGCCTATGCAACATAAAAGGAGCAACCTGAGCACCTTTTATCCTGGTAATAGTATCTTTAAATTCAATTTTTTTATAAAAACCACTTTATTATTATTGAATATTTTGTCAAATATAAATCTCTATTTATTCACTACCGTTCCAAAATATCGATCCAACCAATTAATTGTCTCTTTAACACGTTCCACTTGAGGTACATTATGAGAGGCCTCATAGACTACCCATTTTTTATCTTTTTTACTCGTAGCTAACCAGTTATAATATAATTGCTGACTTGTTTCATAGGGGAATGCATCATCATATATTCCACTGAGCATCAACATCGGAATGGTTATCCTAGAAAGATAATTTAAATGATAAAACTCAGGCATATCATTGCCTCCAGATGCTCCATGAGAAGATACTATTCCAAGTTTAATTCTCCTTTCAGTGGCAATAATATATGGTGAGTGAAAACCTCCCCAGCTTATTCCCAGATAAGCAAATTTTGAAGTATCTAAGTCCATTCTTGTTTCAAGGTAATCTAAAGTTCTTTGAAAATCCTTTACTTTTTTGATTGTGGATTCCTTCCATTCCAAAACATTCTTAGGTCTACCACCTCTCCCATACGTTCCAAAATATCTTGGGAGAACAACAACTCTTCCACTATTTATTAAAAAATTATTTCTGGTTATATAGTCTGTTATATTAAATAATGGAAGATCTTCAGCGTCTCTTCCCGGGAACAGAACGACTGACTGATAAGGTGGCGCAGCATTCTCTGGCATAAATACATATATTTCTAGGTCAGGTCCTTCGTATGCTGGTTCTATTGTTATAATTTCCTGCTTCCAGCCATTAAATCTACCATCAATTTTATTTTTAATTACGATTGGTTTCCTATCATATCCAAACTGTCTGGCAATAATATTGAATGTCTCATCAGAAACCGGTATGTCTTTCGATTTATCGTATGTAGTAAAAGTAAAAGCCTTTTCCAGTGTTGACCTGTTTTCGTCATTTTCATATTTAATGCATCTGAATCCGTGAAATTTATTTCGTTCCCAGGGATCGGTCATATAAACTTCGACTGAATAATATATCGGGTCATATGCCGAACCACCAAGGCTGAGATTGTTATCATTATATTGGTTATAAATCCATTCCCTAACATTTCCCAAATTATCATAAATACCATGTCTTCCAATACCGTTATAGAAGCCAACTGGAGAAACATTCCTGTTATTGAAATTGCTATATCTAATCTGGAGAGGTACTAATTCCCTGTCTATAAATGCACACCAATGAAATACAGTTGGAAGGCTTTTCCCAGAATATTCAGCAAATGCAGCAGCTTCATACCATGAGATTCCCGATACTGGATTTTTTTCTTCTCCTGAAGGATACCTACCTGTAATCCATCCTGAAGGACCTGGCCAGTCTGTATCATCTTTAAATAATAACATAGCCTGATTCCATGAAAGGCTCTTTCTGTTCTTAATAAATTTATGTTTCCAGTATTTGGGTGTTGTATATCCACCATCATCAATGAATCTCTTATATTTCTCGTTTGTGACCTCAAATTGATCTATAAGAAAATCTCCAATATGTTGGGTTTCAGTACCAGGCAAACCATTCAGGTTAAGTCGAACATTCTGCTCAGCAACCAGAATCATTCCATCAGTGGCTTCGTTTTTTCTTACAAGTTTATAGAAGAGGGTATCGAGGTGGAAATTCCAGTTTATGGTAAATGCATCAATATGAACCTGGTAATCTTCTTTTTGAATCTTGATACATGAAGATCCCTTTGGTAAGACTGTATTTAAAAGTGGTGTTTGTCCAAGGAAATACCAGGAGGTGTCAGAGTGCAAATATGATTTCCCATATACGCTAGCTTCTGCTGGCTCAGAAAGTATATTAATAGTTCTGGTTAAATTCTTCTGAAATACCAGTAAATTGGTATCACCTGGCAACTTCTTTTCAGTGGCTTTGAGCAGCTTAAATGCTTCCCATGATTTCTTGCCATTCATTCCATCAACTTCTGAAGATATGTCATCGGTAAGTTTACTAATGTTTGGGATTACCTGAGAATAAATATGTTTTTTCTCCTTTAGATTATAGAGGTACTTGAGAGAAATAAAAGTGATAATTAGCGAGAAAATAGTGACTAGAGTAATAATGTAACTTAACTTTCTTGTTAGTTTAAATGATCTTCCGGATTTACTTTCCACTTTTTCATAAATAGGAGCTTTTTCATCTTGTTCCAAGCCTTTTTTAAATGCAGAAATTATCTCCTTTATTGTTAAAGCTACTTTGTTTATCTGGTCACGATAAATCGTATTATTCAGATTTTCTTTCGGTTTATCCTCTGTTGATCGGAGAGGCCGGTTGATCCCAGGGGATCTATAAATAAACTCTACTCCACGGAGTACTGCCCCAATGATTGATTCACACAGTTTGTTATCTTCTTCATCAAGATTATGAATATGAACAGGAAGTACCCTGCTTGCAACATTACCATTTGAGAGTTTGATCTTTAATCCAAACTGATCTTTTGAAGCCTGTTCAATGAATGCTTTAAACTCATGCTCCCATGCAAATGATTTTGGATCGCAGTAGGTTCTTGAAATAATCGGGATAAAGACCAGAC
>JAFGOZ010000107.1 GCA_016926235.1 Bacteroidales bacterium
AAATATTTGTTTATCCACTACGTGGAAAATATTGCTTTTGTAATGTCTTATTCTACAATACTTTATCCACTACGTGGAATTTCGCCGCAGGCGATTAAGTATTGTAGAAAAAATGACCCCATGGTCTGAAATACCTCGCAGAGGTTTGACAAAATGGGCATAATAGCATTATTACAATAATTTACTCGGGCACTATTGTAATATAATAATTAATCAAAAGATTTTCCTTTTTTTAGAGCCATTTAATAACTTAATAGTGGAATATGTTGTGAAGAAAGGCGAAATTATTGAAAAAAAGAAAAGCCCTAATTGGAATGACAATGTAATAAAACCGGTCAGTTCAATGCCCAATATAACCAGTAAGGTATGAAGCAGAGAAATACTTATCCCTCTTAAGTAGCATAATATGATGTATTTATGATGATTTACCGAATTATTGAAATTACGTTTGAGTATTTTTTTCCAGTATACAATTAAAAATATCGAGGGCAATAAAAAACCTGTTTCTGCCAAAAGTATATACCTGACAAAATTAGGATAGCAACTTTTATTTTCGATTTGAAGTCCCAGAAATATAATTGCCAGGATAAGAGGAAAAAACTGAGATACAAATAACATTTTTTTTATTAATCTTCTATCCACACCTTTCCATTTAATTCTTTACTTCAAAATTAGTCCTGTTAACTTCAGAATGATGTAATTTCTTAACCAAGTATACAATTTAGGAGGTGAATCTGGCAAATAGAAAGTTGAATTGGAATATGAATGACGTTATTTTTTTATTATTATTTTTAGAATGGCATTATTGAAGATCATGATTAAAATTATCATAATCAGAATAGATCCTATTATTAAGGCATTTCGGAATATTTTTTGCTTTTTCAGTTCCAACGTTTTTAATGCAGTCTCATTTTTAGCCAGCTTTAATTCCAACTCTTTATTTTCCATTTCATAACGTGTTTCAAGGTCAAATATCCGTTTCTTTTGATCAATATTAAATAAGCTGTCTTTTAATGCCATATGTTGCATCATATGCAGGAATGCCTTTTCATACTCATTCATATTTACATAAGCATCAGCCAGATCTTTTTCAATGTTTTGTTCCAATTTTATATTCCCAATATTTTTCGAAATGGATAAACCTTCGTTTAGCAATAATAATCCTCTATTATTATTTCCCATTTTTAATTGAAGCTTTCCCTGATATTGCAAACATTCTGCGACAGCACATTTTTCTCCCAGGTTTTCTGAAATATCTTTCGATTGGTTTAAATATTTTTCACTTGTATCGTAATTCCCCATTTTATAATGAATTCTGCCTAAATACCGGTATGTAATTGCTAGGCCTTGTTGGTTATTTGTCTTTTTGAATAGGACCAGTGATGTGTCAAACAAGTCCATGGCTTCTTCCTGCTGGTCTGCTTCAAATTTTATTATGCCAATTTTTATTAAGCTGAATGCCAGTCTTGCATCATCTTTTAAATCCTTCCATACCTTTGCAGCTTTGTTGAGATATTCAACTGCATTTTTATTGTCATTGGTTTCTTTATAAAGCCAGCCCATATTATGGTAAATAGTGCCTAAGTATACCTTGTTGGACTTTTCTTTATAGATTTTTAAAGCTTTAAAATAGTAATCAAATGTTTTGGGATAGTTACCCATGTAATAATAGGCTGCTCCCAGATTATTATATGCTACGGCTATATTTACTATATCTGATCCAAGTGTATCATAATGAAGTGCTTCCAGGAATTGTTGGAGAGCTTTTTCATAATCGCTCAGTTGAAGGTACAAAATGCCCAGATCTCCAAGAGATGTTCCTATATCTTCGACCAAACCAATGTTTTTTCGTATTTCAATGGCTTTTAAGTAGTAATCCTCGGCCATTGAAATGTCTTTTTGAGAATAAGCACTTCCCAGGTTATTATATATTTTCCCAAGTAATTTATTTTCATTGTGTTTTAATGCAATAGTCATGGCTTGTGTGTAGTAGTAGATTGCTGAATCTGTCTTATCTACGACGCTATAGTAATCACCAAAATTATTATAGGCAATTGCAGCTTCTTTGTGCAGGTTGTTTTGTAATGCTAATTGCAAAGCTTTCCTTCCAAACTTAATTGATTCAAGGGGTTGGTTTTCGACGGTTAGAATTTGATTGAAAACCTGGTTATAAATTTCAAACTCTTCCTGAACGGAGTTAACTGTTTTGAGTAAATTTTTCAAACTGTCAGTAATTTGTCCGTTTCCTGTTATTGTTGGAAGAAGAATTAAAATCACCATAATGTATTTTATCCGGAACATCATCAGTTATTTTCCAAGATTATCAGTACTTAACTATTTCTACTTTCCTGAAATCAATTGGAAATCCTTCATATTGTAATAAAATCCTTCCTTCCTTCACTGACGGGCCAACACCTTCATTAACAATCTTTCCGTTAAGTTCCTGGGTTACTTTATTTTCTTTTACTGTAACTATGAGTGTATT
This sequence comes from Bacteroidales bacterium, assembly GCA_016926235.1. The sequence goes on from JAFGOZ010000107.1 coordinate 2,486, forward strand.
CCATTCCCCGATGGAATTTTCAGCATCTTCAATGCGTTTTACTACTATACTCCTGCCAGGCTGGATTTTTTCACCATTTACTGTAAGGGTAACGTCTTGCAATAAAACAAAATCGCCGGTTGCTTCTTCCTTTATTTGGAATTGAATACCTTTAGGCCAAAGCATATCCGGTGCATCAGATGGCACGAGATACATTACCCCGCTGTTTTTCTTGTTGCTTTTTCTTACAAAGGAGGTGTCAATATTCCAGCGGAATTCAACGGTCAACTGAAATTCAGTAAAGGCTTTTTCTGACATTAAATAACCTGCTTTGGGTCCAAAGAGACGGATTATGCCATCTTCAACGGTAAAAATCTCGGAGGCATCGTCATGCTTTACTGAATCAGCATCGAAGGCATACCAGCCGTCAAGATTTTGTCTATTAAATAGTTCCTGGGTAGACTGGCTGTAGGTAGTTGATGTGAACAGAATCACTATCGTAATAATAGGTAAAATTTTCATTTGATGATGTATGTGGTTAAGGTTACTCAATAATCTTCCAGTAAAAACAAGCCCCACCCTTTCTGTCAGGTCTTGCTCCGCGGGCATCAGCAGAACATAAGCTGTTTGCAAACGGATCTACATTCAGGTATCGATGATTGTACAGTGACATCAACATGATATCTTCCTTTAGCATATCCTGCCATTGAAAGGTTGATGCTTCACCCTGGTCGGTTGGTTCAATGCGTACTTCGGCAAGACCTGCTTCACCTTTAACAGTTACATATCCGCCTGTTTCGACTGACTGCAATGCAATACGGCCATTCCCTCTGTTAAGTACTTTAAACCAGGAGGTCTTTCCTTCTACAAAAGGACTGTTTGCAGCAACCGGACGAACATGATTTCTCCAGTTAACCAATAGACTATTATCCGCAATACAGGTAAGTTGTATTATCTGGTCATAAGGAATGGGTTTAGTGAGTCCTTTGCAACGGGGTTCGATTATTTCAAAGCTGTTGAAGTCAGCATAACCGCCTTCTTTTCCCGAGGTATTGAAATTAAACAATGCATAGCGCACCCCCTGGAAAGTTCGTAACTGGTAAGGCATAAGTATACCTCCTCCAATGTCATGGAAGTTTTTGCCGTCAAAGCTGTAACTCAGCCATCCTGTGTCAATATCAAAGTTGCAGTGAGCTCTTAACCAGATAATCTTTTTGTCGGTAGCAACATCAATACGTTTTTGCTCCTGCTGGTTATAAAACTGGAGCTTCTGGCCTTTTTCATCTTTTACCATTCCAATCCATGTATAGGGAAGGTTCAATAAAGCCAATCCGGCAATATCTCCCGGTTGTAACTTAGAAACATCAAGTTCAGTTATCGCATAAGATTCAGGCCCAATTCCGCGCTGGGTTAAAGAGTTTTTGGCATGCCAGAAGGATTCAGCAGGTAGGGAATGTAATCGAAGATATCCTTTTCTTTCCGTTATTGACCATTTGTCATCTACCGGAACATGGTTCCATTGCCATACATTTGCCAGCTCCGGACCGCTGAAGTCGTCGTTACGCTGGTAGGGTGCTGAAGGTTTGGATGAAAAACCTGTGTTGGGCTTTACCCATGTGCGTGGTGTTCGTGTCAGGTTTCCGGGTAATCCGAAATAGGGCCAGTCATCTACCCATGTTACGGGAGATATAGCAGTTACTCTTCCAACTGAATTGAAATCGAGCATGGACCATCCCCACCATTCACCTGATTGAATCTGAACAATACCACCCTGGTGCATGGGAATGCAACCTACAAAATTCTCAGGGAAATGAATTATGTTAAAAGGAGGTCCATTTCTATAATCAAAAAATCTTGTTCTTTGCGCTTCACCAAAGTTTTCTTCGGCGCTCATTACTTTTACTTCGTAGGGTCCGTAGGGATTATCGGCTCGAAGACATACCTGGTAACAAACCGGGTCGTAGTTGGTATTAGTGATATAGTATTTTTCGTTTATTTTGTAGATGTGGCTTCCTTCACCGGCACCACTTCCGGCTTCTACAATTACTCTTTTGGTTCCGGGTACTGTATCCATAAGGTTTTTGGTAAGTTGTACCATGTTAACCGTATTATAGCCCCAAACAGCATAAATTTTGCCATCATCATCAAACAGCACGGTTACATCATGCAAGCGGACATTCATGGTTCTTTGTGTCCAGGGGCCTTTGGGATTAGTTGCAGTAAATACCTGTGTGCCGTAACGATTTACATTAGAGAATATAAAAAACGTATCATTATGAAATCGTATGCAGGGAGCCCAAATGCCTTGTCCGTAAAAGTCTTTGCCATCCTCCATTCTTAATTCCGGCCCGAGATCGAGACGATTGACTGCGTAGGTGAGGAGCTCCCAGTTTACCAAATCTTTCGAATGTAAAACAGGTAATCCAGGCATTGTATGCATCGTTGTTCCGGTAAGGTAGTAATCATCACCCACACGTATCATATCGGGATCAGAAAATTCATCATAAAACAAGGGATTGGTGTAAGTGCCATTTCCATTGTCAGCTGTCCAGGTGCATTTTTCTGGTTGTTGAGTATATGAGAAAATGGTTATAGTTGACAGAAGTATCATAAATGAATATTTCATATCTTTTAGTTTAAAGTTAAAAGCCCCGGATATAAGATGATTTATGTGTTGTTTTATCATTTTTTAAAATTCGTTTTCTTATTCAAGATTTTAAGGTAATTATTGCTAAAATACAATAGAATATAATAAATGGGAAAGATCAATGCAGAATTTTTTTAAGAATTGTTATCGTGTCATGTCAACCATCTTTTGTAATATGTTAAACCTGGCAGAGTCGAAAGGCCTGCCAGAGTTGGCTATATTTTAGCCCCTTCCAAGTTTTTCAAACTTTGGAAGGACTTGCTTCGTTAAAGGGTTGACATGACAATTGTTTATTTTTTTACGATCTTTAGGGCCTCACTTTCTACCATTACAATATATAATCCTTGTTGAAGATAACTTATATTTATAATCTCGTCTTCAGATTGGCAAATGCCTGTATATCGAATCCTTCCGGTAATATCTATTATAGAAATGGAAGCGTCAACAGCGCCTTTTATATGGAACGACTCGGTTACAAGAGTAGGATATATTTTTACTTTGCTAACAACAGGTTCAGGAGTATATGTATAGTCATTTGGCAGATTAAAAGTTGGAGGTTGAATTGCCCATATTGCATTTCCGTCGGTTATGCGTGAATAACTAAAGTTTGCATCCATTACAGGTACTTTCACGGAGTCGACCGTTAACAATTTGTAATCATCGTTCATTTTTGACAGGATAATGATTTCCCCATCCTGGTCAATTTTAAAGTCAAGATGTGTCATTCCCTGTTCTGGTTGATTGTCTGCCCATAAAATAAGTCTTCCTTTGGCAGGTATTACTGTTTGAGAGTAATCCGTAGTTAGTATTTTACACATGGTTTTGTTCAGAGGATCATCAGTCATATACCACCCTGCAATGTTAATATCTATTGTGCTGTTATTATAGAGTTCAATATAATCATCCTTTTCTCCCATTTCATCTGGTATATACTGATTACTGCTAACTAATTCATTGATGAAAATAGCATCTGTTTCTTCCATATCTGAATTTGGCCCGTAAATTGCCTTCAAAACAATATTTTCATCCATTGTACCTGTGTATATTGACTCATTGTATTCTGTCCCATCTACTATCCAGTAGCTAAAATGATAACCGGGAATGGGATTTGCAGATATGGCAACATCCCGGTCTTTAAAATAGCTAATAGTTGCGACCGAATCAATAATGGATTCAGCATTTAGCCGGTAGGTAGCTCCTGGTATATTAGCGCTTAATTGTATGGTTCTTAAGGGTGCATTATTCAGGAAACGACTGCTTATGTGGCTAAACATATTCGCATTTCTTTGGTTAGCGAAACTGGCAAATTCGTTCAGGTCATACTGAAAATAATCGGCAATGCCAAACCTTGCCCGGTGATAGGGCATTTCAGGCCGTATTCTGTCTGCGATGGTATTCATTATCTGGTTCACCCTGGCAGGTTCCAGAGTAGTGGATAAGTGCACGCAAAACCGGTCTATTAATTTATTCTGAAATGTTTCATTTTTTATTAGTTCAGCAAAAACAACTACAGACCATTCCGGGGCTTCATCATATCCGCCAATAACATTATCGTCATTTTCACCTAATGCAAAAGTTATGGAATTATGATTAATCCTTTTCAGGGTATAGCAATATTCAAGATCCATCAAAATCCATCGCCACTTCCCGTCAACTGTTCTTTTCCACATTTTTACGTTATTATAAGGCCAGTCTACGTTACTTACATAGGTTTCAATTAACAGGTAGTTGATGAATTCGTCTACATCGATTCTACGACATGCCTCCATGTAATTGTCGTCATCCTCCATGGGATTATTTTTAAGAAAATTGCTCAGCTCAATAAATCCGGGATCGGTAGGAATGTCATTATGCGAGTCGATGCCTTTATAGGTGGCTTCAATCAGGTCTACTTCATCGTCGTCAAGCCCGAAGTTGCTGAAGGCAAAGTCCTTGTTGCACCGTTCCCGCATGTTCTCAATGCCAAAATATTCGCCATTTATAAATATTACTGCTGGCTCATATGCCTGGTAGTCAACATCCATACGTCCAATGACCAATGATTGCAGGAAGGCATCCTTCATCATGGTACGTTTAAAATCGTTACCCGAATTGCGCATCTGTATAGCCCTGTATTTGTGGTTGGGTTTCGAGGCACTGAATATGTCGTACCGCAGCTGGTTGTCACAAAATTTCTTTTTAGGTGAGATGGATATAGGTTTAAGATCTTTCTCCCGTGACCCTCCTCCCAGGATGCGTATGTCAAGTTCCTGGTTAAGGCATGGAATGCCTGCTTCATCAAACAATTCAAAATTTACCGGCCTGTCCCAATCCTGGTTAAAATTTTTAGGTTCATCCTGGAAATTACCCAGGATACCGTTTGTGCCATCACAGTATATACCTATTGTGTCATTAGTAAGATATCTCTGGTCAGTAGAAATAGAAACTACACGAAGGTCGGGTTTACGTTCATTAATAAAATAAGTAGACGAAACAACATCACTGGAAAGTTTCCCTTGCGAAAAGGCTTTAGCCCTTATTACTACAGTAGAATCAATGGAGATTGCAGAACCATGTTGGTATTTTATTGATCTTTTTGCAGGTTCGGAATTATCGGTTGTATAATAAATGGTATCGGTTGCAGGTATTGTGAATGATAATAGCTGAATGGCTGAATAGAATCCGTTTTGGAGGTTAAAAACCGGAGTTGCACATCTCTGCGCTGAATTCTTTTTACCATTATTGCTCGATCCGGGACTTGGTTCTTCATAGAAAACCCATGCAGATGCATTATCCGTTTGGCGCCCGTAAGAAATATTCCTGTACTGAGAGGGATATATTACATAATCAACGATGTTCATATTTTGATTTAATAAATAGAGTGTACCTCCTTTCGGATCGAGTTTAAAAGATGCATGACCTGGCCGCTCCTCGCGTTCAAACCATAAAGTGTCAAATCCATAAGGCACTACAGACCGGGATGAAGGTTGCCATTTATAAGGGTTTTCAAGGTCATCGGTAAAATAATAATCTGATAAATCCACCGCCTCGGATGATGATGAATTGTATACTTCCACCCACATGCTGAAATTGTAAGCATCATCCATGATAAATGAAACGTTATTGGACATGATCTCATTGATTTTTAATTGACCATGAACCATCAAAGGGAAAAGGAAAAAAAGAATAATGAAATACTTCTTCATAGTCCGGGTCTCATCCAGAAAGAGTAAAAATTTCAATTTCAATTCAGGGAGTGTACGATAAACTGTGTCAGTTTAATTTATGAGATAATTATTGGTTAAAAATAGTTCATTTTTATGTAATATTGTAATGT
>JAFGOZ010000108.1 GCA_016926235.1 Bacteroidales bacterium
GAGATAATTAAACAAACGTTCGCTTAAACAGGCTAAGATTATCGAGATCATGTGCAAGAGCATCGGGATATTGCTGACTGGGATCGTTCATTAGAGAATCAATTGTTATCTCGTCAAACTCTCCTGTAACAATCAGGCCTTTATCTGACTGGAACTCTGTGATTGCAGCTTTAGTGCCTGAATCTATGATGTCGTCAATGGAACCAGTGAAGTAGTTTTTCTGTTTAAGGGCAATTTGTAAAACCTTATAATCTCTGGTATCTGAGGTTTGTGAAATTAGTATATTACTCAAACTAATTATCATTACAATTAGAATTATTTTAGTATATCTGCTTTTTCTCATTTCCTCTCCACAATAACACCTAATGGTTTTAACCTGGCGATCTTTTTTCCTAAACCAAACTCTTCAACAGCACTGATTATATCTGAGATCGGTTTGTATCCGGCTGGAATTTCCTCGATCATCTTTTTGGGATTTACATTTAGTTTTATACCTTCAAACTGCTGATCTATCTTTTTCGATCTGGCAAATTTTGAAAACAATTGAGCTCGAATATATTTTCTGCCGGTTCCATGGGGAACAGTTCCGTAGGAATCTGAAATGTTCCTGCCAGCACTAACAATATATGCTTCACTTACACAATTTCCGGGTATTACGCTGAGTTCCTTTCCAATGATTGCTGTAGCACCTTTTCTTACGCAATAAAGTTTATCAGATCCATCATCGATTTGATCAATACCGTTGTGATCGTTATCAAATATACTGGTAATCTCTGAATCCAAAGCTTCACCAATCTTTTTTGATAAATAAGTTCTGTTTGCACTGGCATATTCTTTTGCAATCTTCAACCCTTTCAGATATTTTAAGTTGAATTGCTTTGTATCATTTTTCTCGAGATATTTTTCAGCATAATAATTGTGGATCTTAAAGCCAAGTTCTCTACTTCCTGTATGAATGAGAAAATATATTTTGTCAGGGTCCAGGTTTGATCTTTCGGCTGCTTCTTGGTCATAGATCTTGTTGATAATGAAGAGATCAATGAAATGATTGCCCTGTCCCAGCGTACCAAAATATTTATCTGCAGAAATCTGCAGATCTCTGATGGCAGAATTAATCCTAGGATAGGATTTTACAGACCTACCGGTTATCACCCGATCTATTTCAGCAACAATTTTCTCTAACCGATGGTGGTTGATCTTTCCATTTTTAAAGATTTTTTTCGATTGAAGATCAATACTAAAAAAATTATATCCACAACCTATATCCATCCCGATCCAGGAAGGATTGATTCGCTGCTCCTGATCGATCAGGAAACAGGTTCCGACCGGCAGTGAATTTGCCGGAGTATAATCCGGCAATAATGCTATAGGTCCAGTTGTTTTTACATTCTGCATTAAAGATCTCAGGGTTTGAATTCCCTGGTCGATGTTTACTGATCTTTTCATTTTTTCAGTAAGGAAGAATTTCAGGGTATGATCATCTACAATTATTTCAAATTTATTTTTCATAATTCTCTTTAAAGCTTAACCATTCGCAAGGTTTTGCTATGCTCAACCATTGCGAAGGTTCTTTAGGTTTATTTCGCATCATCATAATCGACCAATATAATTGTATCTTGCTTATCTTCATGTTTTAGTACTCCTAATAATCTTAAGTGATGCGATACTATTCGAACTGCCTGAAGTTCATCTAGTTCAACTTTTAGATAATCCGCAATCTGGATAGCCAATTGATCAGGTTTATCCAGGAATCTGTCAAAGATCTTATTCATCATTTCATTAGCTGGGACATGATCTCTAGTGAGAAGATAGATGCCGTCCTTGCCGCCTTTGCTGCTTGCTTGGTTAACATCGTATCCATACTTGGCATTTTTGAAAGCAGTAAAAAAAGCTTTAGACTTCCAGATTCGACCCTTCCGAGATTTCTGTTTCAGCCTTTCTGTAATTGCTAGATGTAGTTTTTTTTCATCTCTTATAAATGTATAAGCTATTACAAAGAGAGAATTCTCAAGTTCTTTCTCAGATGATTCAATTATTTTCTTAGCTTCTGACAAATTCATGAATTAATCCTAATCATTATCTATGAGGGCTGTTGTATCCTTATCAAAATCACAGGTGATAACAAGATAATTATCAGCCTGGAACTTAGCCAGTGCTTTACCTGTAGCAGGCCCATAAACACCATCAATCATTCCATTATAATATCCCATTTCATTAAATACTCTTTGATATTGTTTAAGCTTATCAGGATCTCTTGCATCAAGTAAGAATGGAATATCATCTCTGTCAAATTCACTGCCGATGATAATCGCAGTAATTCCCGTCCTTATATTAGGCTGTTCAAAAAGTTCATCTATATCTTCATTCTCTAACGCCATACAGCCGAATGTCCAGTTGCCACGATGAATTCCCCAACCGTGTATTTGTATCTCTCCACCAATAGATGGATTATCATTGTCGAAAGGTGGAATATCATTATCCTTGAAGTAATTATACCTGACTCTATCGACTGCATTGGGATAGTTTATGTCGAACGCTTTATAGTAGGTGGCATTGGGCTGAAGATTGTAGATCGTATATATCCCTTCAGGTGTGGTTTGATTGTCCTGGTTCATCTTCCTTTTAACGGGATTTCTCCCCAATGCTATAGGATAGGTTTTCACCAACTCAGCACCATCATGGACTTCCAGAATATAGTTTGATTTATCTATTAGAAAATATGGATCCCTTAGTTCCGGCAGATCTTCTGGTGCTGTTTCAACCTGGGCAAACTCACTGGTGTAGATATTGTTGAATACTTCCACAACAGCCAGATAATTGTATACAACTCCATCAGCCACTTTTTCATCGATTAACGTAACTTCTTCCTGGAATGGGATAACTTTCCTGGAAATTGGTTCTGTATTGGTTTTGAAATAGGTTGGGTTGAATTGTGATGTGCTTTTACAGATGATAATCTCTTCAGCCTGTAGTTTGTGGGTTTCGATAGTGATTTCGACTGAGTTGTTTTGTAACAATTTGACCTTAAGATCAACTGATTGGGAAAAAATATAATGTGAGATTAGAACAAAAATCATCATTAATAGAAGTTTTTTCATTTTACCTCCTTCAGAATTTAGATTAAAATTTTTATTTCAGACTTCGAGTTATAATTTCAGAGCGCGTCTCGATCCATTTTCCATTAATTTTCTCATAAGTTTTAAGATAATTATCTCCTTTCTCATGGCATCTATATTCAATTGATATTACTCCATTTTGATATGACTGGAAATAGGCTAAATAGTGCAGCTTGTTATCAATATCTTTAAGTCCCAAAACAGTAGGTCCATTCCATTCATCATGAATTAGTTCATATATTAGGACAAGGCTTTCATTAACCACACAACATACGCCAGGACAAATGATAAGTTTTCCATCAATATAGTCTATTCCATTAGAAAATTCACAGTAAGGAATCTCAGGATTGAAAATATCATTTACTGTCCAGCTCCCGTTAAGATTTTCAACATCAACAGCACATTGCTGAAAACCAAGGATATATCTTTCAGGTGAAAGTTTAACGTGTTCATCTCTTTTGCTGTCAGGGTATCCAGTCCATATGCCATCAGGGCTATATTCATCTTTATTAAAGCGGAAATTATACGGCTGCAGAGATCCAAATTCATCATCATTCCAGACACAAAAAGAAAGCTTGTTCCCATTAAATTTGAATATACATTCTATATTTGAGTCTGACTTTATATTTTCGTCGCTTATATGTATGTCGGTGAGAGTGCTATTTTGTATGATTCGGTCTTCCTCAGTAATAAGGAAGGTTTTAGCAGTAAAGTTATTGTTTTTTTTATTCCTGCTTAAGATACATATAAAGGGATCAGAAAATTCTGCCTGAACAAGAGCAAGAGAGTCAGATACTTGAAAAACGTATTCAGTTCCAGATCCATTTATTAAGATAACTTTGTTTTGTTCCGGATAGCTATTAAGTTTATAATTGATCTTCTGTTTACTATAGACATTGAACGAACTTAAAATAATTGCTAAAATAATCGTAAATCTTATCATTTTATCTCCATTTTATACCTATTGCAATAGGCATACTAAAAAATTGCCGGTTTTCGAGATCTATATTATCCAATTTTTCTTTACCATTTCTGATGATCAATCTATCTCTATACTTGAAATAAAAACTATGTACTAAACCCTCCAGATACATAAGCTTAGTTAAGCCAATATCCATAGAAAGGAGCTTATCAATAAGTTCAGAGTTGTTGTATGGATATGAAGTATAAATGATCAAGATATCACCCTGGTAACTCTCCCCAAGCATTACAATATCAACCTGCCTTTCAGAAAACCAGACTTTAGTCCCATTGTGATCGACCATTCTTAGACTCTGAAGTACCGTATTATAACTATTGATCAACGAATCAGCATCAGTCTGTTCCAGATCAACCAGTTGTGCTGATGGCAGGTTCTTAACCCGAGGATTGCAAACAAAGCACAAATTGTAATCTTTCTTGAACTCTGGATTACCAATAAAATCATAATTTTTAAAATATCCAGTAGGAGAATTATCCGGTTCGTACAAACCCCCATTTACAGCTAATATCAGATCCTGACTCTCCACCCAGGATTCTGCAGTTCCTGTGAAGTTATCATATTCTTGTTCGCTGTAAACATTGAATTTAAAAAGGTCAGGATCAATTCTAATGACAAGAACTGTAGAATCAGCTTTGGGAGAGAGATCCAGGATGTTGAACTCGAATATATCCAGGCCTTTTTCTATGCATTGCCAGTCTATAGCGAGAAGATTGGCTATGATCGCTAGAAAAATAATCAGAATTACTGCTTTCATATACACCTTATATTCTTGTTCAATAATGTTTTAACTTTAACCAATATAAGCTTCTAAATGTTAATACTTTTTAACAGAAATATTTCACAGATTCCACTACAACCATGAGTATTGATAACAATGAAACCCTCATTCTCATTTGAACTACCTTCAATGCATACTATTGACAAATTACCAAATCCTTTAAGTTCCAGCACAATATTTTCATCATTTTTTATTCTAAGATCACTTATTGCAGTATCCATACATCTGGCACCAGATTTATCTGCAGATAATACCATACCATCGAAATCCATTTCTATATTTCTAAGATGATTCAAACGGTGAAGATCGTATTGTTGTATGATGCGATTACGTTCAGGGAGTTCTGATACAACCAACATACTATCACTTGATAATCTAAATAACAACTGATTACCCTTCGAGTTAATTTCAATATAATAATCATCATAAGATTTATAGATTCTGGTGTCCGCAAAAATCAGGTCTTTTGAAGTGAATATCTGCTTATAATCAATACAGCTATCATCAATAAAGCCAATAACCTTGCCAGAGTTCAAAGTGTTTTCCTCTTGCATCGTTAATTCTTTATATGTTTCTTTGTTAACAATTTCTGAGCCATACAGATAAACAAAATTTTCCGCATAACATACAATACTTAAAAAAATATATAACATTACTATAGCTTTTTTCATTATCCCTCCATTAAAAAACTTAGCTTAGTCTCCTACTTATAATAGATCCATATTAATTATTTTTTTTCTTCACCCCTATCACATTCGGTACCTGGTAGAACATATCATTTCCATCTTCTTCATAGAAATTGGTTTCATAACTACCGATCCTTTCAATTCTTATTTTTTTGTAATCAAGAATCATTCCAGCTTCCCAGCCACCTTCCAGGTGCATCATTTTTCCCAGATTTATAGGAAGCTTCAGTATTTCATTAATGAAATCGTGCATCGTGTAAGGTGATCGACAGTGAATGAAGAGAATATTTCCATCTCCGTCTTCTCCCAGAGCTGCTTCACTCCACATGTTGGATTGTTTACTCCAGACATTCCTGCCATCGTGACTAACCATTCTAATGCTCTGTAGAATAGAATAGTATTGTGCGATCAGGTCTTCAGCACCTGCTTCTTCGATATCTACCATCTGCGCTTCAGGAAGAGAATCATTAACCGGATTACAGACGAAGTACATTTTGTAATCATCTGCAGGAACCGGGTTATTGACATGCCCGTAATTCTTCAGCAGACCGCACCCCGTCGTGTAGTCCTTTTGGAACATACCAGCATTAATGGCACAGATCAGGTCAAACTCATTGACCCAGTTCTCCAGATTTCTTAGATCGTATGCATGCTCAGTCTCACAATAAAGACCAAAATCGACTTGTTGAGGATCTATCTTCACTATTGTAACAGTTGAATTATTAACTTCTGATTTCAATCCCAGTTCGAATTCTGCCCAGGAAAGACCAGGTGTGATCTGCTGCCAGGTTGCTACAGCAACAAGAATTGAACAAATTGTCATTATCAGAGTAATTAATATCTTTTTCATTTAGCCCTCTTAATTATAGACCCTGGATAGAAGCAATTCAATTTCATGATCTGTGTAATTCAATTCTACAGCAATTGTTGTCAGCTGATTTTGAGGAATAACTTCCAATGCACTGAAGAGTCTTGCTTTACCGAAATTGATCTGGAAAATCTCAGTTACCTCTTCTTTAGATTCTTCATCTTCAAGAAGAAAAGTTTTAGTTACAATTAAAATCTCTTTTGTTCCCTCAGTTTTATCATATTTTATCATATTGGATGGAATATCTGGCGGGATTAGTGTACTCGGTAAAGAAGTCATCTGAGGTAGAGCTTCTACCATTGTATCCCATCCGCGAGGGTCTTTCAAAGCAGAGAAAACTTCACAGCATTTAGACATTGTACAAGTTGATATTCCAGACTCCCAAAAATAATTCAATAAGCTTTGGAATGGATTCTTCACCTATTTCGATAAGCTTATCTCTGATATATTCTTCTAAACCATTACCATGATTGGTATGTGTGTAAAGTATTACTAAACTTACATCTAATAGTATATCTTGAGAATCATTTGATATTTCTTTAAGTTTTTGAAGTTTTTCTTCTGAATCATTTTCTTCAATTAGAAAAGTTAAATCTGTATATAAATTTTCATCATATTCCTGATATAGGAAATCTGGGAAGAAATTATAAAATCTTGCTTTTTTTGCACAATCAGCCGCCTTGTTTTCGTTTCCAGATTCAGAATATATCTGCGTTAGCATTTCATAAACAAATGTTTCTTCCGGATGATTTTCCAATATTTGTAAAAATATATGCTCAGCTTCTTCGTACTTTTGCATTGCAATGAAATTCGCTCCGATCTGATAATCTGAAACAAGGGAAAATCCCTCGAACTCAGATAAATCGCTAAAGAAAATATTTGAATCTTCATAGTATTGAAGGTCTCTATAAATTAGAGCAATTGTATTAATAAGTTGAGGTTCTGGTTCATATACATCATATAAATATAAAGCATCATTCAAGGCTGATAAATTGTTTTCATGAAAAAACTGATCTTCTTCATAGGGTAGATCCTTTGGATTAGCTTGATAAAGGGTATTGCCATCTATATTTTTGCTTTTAGTACCCTGCTGTGCCATATACCAGCTCATAATCAGTCTCGTATAAACAAGAAAATAATTTGGTCCAAAGGTTTCAATACCTTCATCTATTACAGCTATAGACTCCATCCATTTTCCGTTTTTATACAAACAAAATGCATAGTGACTATATATTTCCGGATGTTTCTCACTGGAATTGAACAGATCTTCCATAATTTTTACACTTCTGCTGCTGTTTAATTTATCAATCTGCAGCATTGCTTCCTTAAGTATAGCTCTGTCAGCTGATGACAATTCTACTGTTTCAATTAACTTCATATTGTAATAATTGAAATCAACGCGTTTGAAATCTTTGTGGATTTGATTATCTTCATCCGCTGATATATCAGGTTCAGTTGCTATCAGTTTATTAATCGTTAAGCTGAAAATTAATATAATTATTAAAAATCCTAAGAAGTTTTTCAACAAAAGATACCTCCATTATTCAGATCATCCACTATTATTAAATGCTTATTCCGGTTACCTAATATTACCCGGGACCACGATTATATGAACATCATAATCATTATATTCAGTAAATTTATATTTTATAAAAAGATCCGGAAACCAGTCATTTTCATTATATTTTTTACTGGGTGCTCCATCCCAGCGGCATTCGAGTAAGTCGGAATAATTCGTGACCCAGGTGTGTATGCCGTCTTCACTAAAGCCCCAGCTGAATTGATGCTTTTTCAGCAGTTCATTTATTTCAGCATCGTCCTCACCCAAAATAAAATAATCTTCAATTACAATATTTGGTTGATTCCAGACAGGATATTCATTTCTTTTAAAATGATCCAGATAATGGTAATAATATTCAGCACCAGGACGGATAAAGGCATAAGCCCTCCAGCCAAACCGATCTACCAGCAGATGTCCAACGCTCCAGCCGGCGAAACCTTTTCCTGCCCAGATCTCATTATGATATTTGACTAGCTGCGAATAATCTTCCTGCCCCATTCCTGCTTTCAGCAGTTTTGCACAATAGATCGTGCAATCCATCCGAACTAATTTAAGACCTTCAGCGGCTAATCGGGATTGATAATCCTCATATTGGCTCACTTCACCTATCATGTAATTTTTAGCA
>JAFGOZ010000109.1 GCA_016926235.1 Bacteroidales bacterium
GAATTATTTATGGAAGAATTGGATTTTGATGAAATTGCAATTGGCTCTCACCAGGTTTATAAATACAATCATTCAGGTTTTGAATATCCCTATCTGTACTACTTTATTCCAAGATCAGAAAGCCAAGATAAATATCTTGAAATTCAAGTTACTCCAGATCCCGAATGGCCAATTGATAATGGCGATTTAATGCTGGAAAAACTCAACTCGATAATTACATCACTAAAGTTTATTGACTATTAACATCTCCCATCATCTCCCACGGCCTTCATACTCCAAACCATCTATGCTAAACTGGTAGTAAAGATGGATAACGATAATACAAACCAAACGAATCAAGGTGGTCAAAATCAGCCAATAGAGGGTGTTCAGACTGGAGCAAGGTCGGAACCTGCCCCACAGTCACAAGACCCCATTCAACAATTTCAAGCGCAAGGCACACAAGATCAAAGTGTGCCTCAACAATCCCAAGAAGCAATTCAGCAGCCTCAAGATCCGGTTCAAAATACGCAATACCAGGTTCAGAATCTTCCGCAACAACAGCCTCAGCCACAAGTGCAACAACAACCCAATACTGAAAACCCTGCAAATACTCAAACACCTATCGGGCAGGAACCAAAACAAAAAGGTTCAAATAAAATGCTTATCGTCGGATTGATACTATTGGGACTTGCAATTGGAGTTGGCGCAATAAGCCTGTTCCTGCCAAAATTTAAAAAGGGTATAGAAAGCCAAGAAGCCAATATGACCCAAACCCCTACTAAAAGTGTCACAAAAAAACTCCTTTCCCCCACCACAAATCCGAAGGCTGATTGGAAAGCCGCAGCAACAGACTACTACACAATAAAATATCCTTCTGACGCTGAAATTAACATACAAGAAAATACAATTAATATTTCAAAATGGGGACCAACGCAGACTGAAGCTACAGAACTTTTTGACGGATATTCCGTTACGATTGAATCTGTCGAAACGTCTCAAACTCCCGAAGAGTATGCTGATACTCTGATTGCAGAAGTTGAAAGTGCAGGTATCGGTGAAATTACAGAAGGTTCGGAACCTGTCACAATCAATGGATATAAAGGTGTTACATACACCGAAAAGGGGTTGGGAACTTTCAAACATATAATTTTAGGCTCTGACAATAGTTCCGTATTAATCCACATTTCCGTTCTTGTCTCCGACCCGGGCGGTCTAGGTTTCCAGAAGGAAGTCGACCAAATCCTCTCTACCCTTAAATTCGTTCCCGGAGTCTGAACTCATATCTCGTAACCTGTGCTTTAAGGTTATAAAATTCATTTATGTAACTTATTACCCTATGAATGTAAAACTTTGCGTTTGTAGCGGGGAAAAGGTAATATAATGCATATGGTATTTGTCTGGGATTACGATACCGAAAAGCTATCAAAGACCGAGTCAGGAAAGGCAAAAATTCTTGAAAGAGCGATAAATTACGGCCCCGGAAATGATTATAAAATTAAATTATCTGAGGTAAAAAAATACTGGAACAAACTATCTCTTTTTCCCAGAAGCAGGAGGCTTTTCGAACTTTTAATATGGGGGAAATACCTATCATCACCCAAAAGCAAAAAGATATTCTAAAAGAGGTTGCTAAAGACCCATATTTATCACCCAGGTTCTATCTTACGGGTGGCACTGCTTTATCTGAATATTATCTTCATCACCGCATAAGTGTTGACCTTGACCTTTTCTCGGAAGATAAATATGACGAAAACATAATCGCCGACAAAGTGAGGAGTTGGTCAGAAAAATATAAATTCAGATTCACTTCACGCTATGTGGAACCGGCAAACATATATATGTTTAAATTCCCCGACGGAGAAACTCTAAAAGTGGATTTTAATTATTACTCTTACCGCTGTATTGAACCTCCGATGGTAAGTTCAGGGCTCAAAATCGACAGTAAATTGGACATTGCCATCAACAAATTGCTGACAGTAACCCAAAGGGTCGAGGTAAAGGATTTTGTCGATCTATATTATCTTCTTGGTGAATATTCCTTCTGGGATCTGAGGACGGGTGTTGAAAGAAAATTCAGAATTGATATTGAGCCGATACTTATTGCTTCCGACTTTTTGGCAGCTGAGGAATTTGAATATCTACCAAAAATGCTAAAGCCTCTTAAACTTGAGACACTGAAAAAATTTTTCAGGGATCGAGCAAGGGTTCTCGGAAAGAAATCCGTTGGGTGAGAAAAATTAAATCTTCTCCACACTAACCAAAAAACAAACTGCTTTTCAAACATTGAAGGTTTTTAAAGTCTCTTCCAAATCAGCTCTTGTGTTTATCCCGGGGCCGACATCCTCATATTTCACAACATATGCACCCACTTTCCCCGTTTTAAAAATCGAATAAACGATATTAAATTCATGCCCTGCCACAACCCTAGTCTTATCCAAAACAGGCTTTATTGAAGAATATTTGAAAATATAGTTTCCCGAATTAAGCTCATTCATCTTTCGGATTCTCAGCGTAAAATCCCTTCTTTCTATAATCTCAACTACCCTTCTCCCCTCCCTTTTTATCCTCCCATTGTCTCTATTTACAGGATTGGAATGAATACTCGTCAGAATTGTTGCATCATTACCGGCGTCAATGTGTCTATCAAACAAACCCTTAACAGCTTTTTGAGCAACCTGAAAAAGATGATCCCCATTTGCAACAAAGATATGATCAGGTTTATCTTTTCCCCTTTCGATCTCTTCAATCGCCAATTTAACCGCGTGGCCCGTGCCAAGCCGCGCCTTTTGAAGAACATATCGAATTTTCTTCGTTTTTATGGAATCTATAACACTTTGCTTTTTGTGCCCCACAACGACAACCAGCTCATCAACCAAAGGCTCAACTTTCTCCAAACCCATCTGAACCAAAGACTTATCTCCAATTTTAATGGCCGTTTTGTTAACATTGGGGTCGGCAAATCTTTTTCCGTCCCCAGCCGCCAAGATAATTGCAGTAATTTTCATAAATTCCAACGGTTAAAGCCGTGGTCTTTTTGAACTTAAGACAAACTCAAGCTTACAGCAAATATACTTCAATAAGTCCGGGAAGTCATAAGACGAACAACCACCTAAGTTCAGTAATTTAAAACTTTGCTAATTAAATCGCGCGAAAACCACGCACAATCTAAAAGCAATCAGGACAATTTATACCCTCTTTCACACGATGGCAGCTTCCGTCACACACACCCTTAAAGCAATATAAAGAACAAGCATCAGGCCCGGGCGTTGGCGTAACAGTAGTAGTTGGTTCGGGTGTCGGCATTGGCGTAGGCGTTAATGTTGGCACGGCCGAACAATTACCCCCAACGGCATTGCATGCATTCACCCTTCCCCATGTCCAATACGTTCCGGTTCCGTTAACTGCGTCGGATGTCTGCTCAATTCTGTCTCTGACCTCTTGATTCGTCATACCCGGCTCCTTTGCCCAAATAAGTGCGGCTATCCCTGCAACAAACGGCGTGCTCATAGACGTTCCGCTTCCA
>JAFGOZ010000110.1 GCA_016926235.1 Bacteroidales bacterium
ATGCGCAAAGTACAATATAACAGCAATTTACACTTTGTGCCTTTTGCGAAAATTTTAGCGTTCTTTGCGTGAAGCCTTCTTTTTAGACAGCCTCTAAAATAATTAAATGTTAAAACCCGGGGTTATTGAAAATCAAGCTAATAGTTATCCATTTATCAAATTCAGGATAAAAAAAATGAAAATTTTTTGAAAAAGCGGGTTACTTTTTTGTCAAAAATGGTATAAATATTTAGAGACCCTAAAAATATTTATATGACAGCATTTGGAATTCTCTTAAGAGACTTTATTACAACCATATATCCTTCTATTTGTCCCGCTTGTGGGAGTGTATTGGTTAACCAGGAAGAAAACATTTGTATTCAGTGTTTATACCATTTACCAAAAACACGCTTCCATGAAGATTCTGCAAATCCCGTAGCACAGATGTTTTGGGGCAGGGTAAATGTAAAATATGCTACTTCCATGTTTTATTATAATAAAGGAGGACATTATCAGCAGCTACTACACAACCTGAAATATAAAGGGAAAGACGCAATAGGAGAAGAACTGGGTAAAATCTTTGGACATGAACTTTCATCCACGTGTTTTAGCAACATTGACATAATAATGCCGGTTCCATTGCATAATACTAAACTTATAAAAAGAGGATACAACCAAAGCGAAGCTATCGCCAAAGGATTATCTCAAACATTAAATAAACCGTACAACACGAATACCCTGACGAGGAACATTCCCAATGAAAGCCAGACCAGAAAATCGAAATACCAGCGTTGGGAAAATGTAGAAAACATTTTTCACCTTAAGGATACTTCATCCCTGGAAGGAAAACATATATTAATAGTAGATGATATAGTTACTACAGGAGCTACCTTGGAATCATGTGCTAGGGAACTGCTTAAAATTAAAGGAGTAAAAGTAAGCATAGCTACACTTGCAATGGCTAATTAATGAGGGACGAGAAATGAAAGACATTGGACGGTTGACAAATTGCCATGTGTACAGAGTAGCGAGCATGTTCAAACTATTGATGAAGTAGTGTTAAGCTCCGGGGCGATCTGTTTGTAGAAAGAAGATGATCAATCCCAAACCGTCGCAACTACAAACCAATCCAAATCAGGCCTTACTATTCATGCGACGGAAGATGGTGAACCCAAATCAAAGATGCAACAAAATTAAAGCCCTTTCAATCCATAATAGAATAAAATATTGACACCAGATACAATTCTTCGACAGGGAAGTTTTTTATTCAGAAATTCAGGTATCGTTATGGAAAAAAATGTATTTTTGAGTAGTAAAATAAAATATGATAACTTTTAAAACCTGAATCCATGAATATCCCGTCAGAACTTAAGTATACCAAAGATCATGAATGGTTGAAACTTGAAGGTGACAAAGCTGTTGTCGGCATAACCGACTATGCTCAATCAGAACTTGGTGATATTGTTTTTGTTGAAATTGAAACCGAAGGAGAAACGTTGAAGAAAGAAGAAGTATTTGGAACCATTGAAGCTGTTAAAACGGTTTCTGATCTCTTTATGCCGGCTGGCGGAACAGTTTTAGAAATTAACGAGGATTTGCAAAACGAACCTGATGCCGTAAACAAAGATCCATATGGCAAAGGGTGGATGATTAAAATAAGTCTGTCCAATCCTTCTGAAGTAAATGAATTGCTTACAGCTGATCAATATAAAGATTTGCTGAACTCATTATAGAAAAAAGCCGCTTTATGCGGCTTTTTTGTGGTTAAATCTTCCCCATTTGTTTTAAATATCTGGCTATATATTTCCCAATTACGTCAAACTCAAGGTTTACTATAGTTCCTTTCTGTATCTGATGAAAATTGGTAACCTCAAATGTATAAGGTATAATGGCAACCTGAAAAGAATTTTGTTGCGAGTTTACTACTGTCAGACTTACCCCGTTTACACACACCGATCCTTTTTCTACGGTAATATAATCATCCTGGGCAGGGACATATTCAAATGTAAAATACCAGCTGCCATCAGCCTCTTTAACTCCGGTGCATATAGCTGTCTGATCTACATGGCCTTGTACGATATGCCCGTCCAATCGTTCATTTAGCAGCATGCTGCGTTCAAGGTTTACTTTATCTCCTGCCTTCAATAAACCTAAATTTGACTTAAGCAAAGTCTCTTTAATCGCGGTAACGGTGTATGTATCTCCCTCGGTTTTCACTACCGTTAAGCATACGCCGTTATGTGAAACACTTTGGTCAATTTTAAGTTCGTTTACAAAAGAACAGGTAAGAGTGATATGCAAATTTTCCTGATCTTTCTCCAATTTAAACACTTTGGCAACTTCTTCAACAATTCCTGAAAACATTTCTTAAGTTTTTATAATTTTGGCGAATTTAGGAATAAAAATCCAGAATGAATAAATCAAATCGAAAGGATGAGTAAATGGATGAAAGAATAATCAAATTCATCAAAAAGCATCATGTACTTACCCTCGCTACTTCGGGTGATAACCTTCCTTATTGCGCATCCTGTTTCTATGCATATAACAAAGATAATAACCAGATTGTTTTTACTTCTGACGTAAAGACCAAACATATGCAGGATGCTTTAAAACAACCTGTTGTTGCAGGAACGATAGCTTTGGAAACAAAAATCATTGGTAAAATCCAGGGGATACAATTCCGGGGGATACTTTCAGAAGCAGTAGAAAAAAAACAAAGGCAAACTTACCTGAAACGCTTCCCATTTGCCATATTAGCAGATACAAAACTCTGGATAATACAGCTTACATATATAAAATTCACGGATAACAGGCTGGGATTCGGGAAAAAATTGATCTGGGGAGAACTATAAACAACTTTGGATTCAACAAAAAATCTAAACCATACCCGAAAATCCGCAAAGATTTAATATTTTTAACCACTTGCATATAGTATTTGTTTAAATAAGTCATTTATCCTTTCATTTATGTTTGAAAATATACGGTCAAAAGTTCTGGACAAAAAGCAATTACCTGCATTAAAACAAAATCATCCTGGTAAAAAAATTGTGTTTTGTACTGGTTGCTATGATATATTGCAATCTGGTCATGCCGTATTTTTTAATCAATGTAAAGCATTTGGCGATATCCTTGTGGTAGGTGTAGGGAAGGACTCTATTATTAAGCAGCTAAAAGGTCCCAGCAGACCCGTGAACCCTGAAAACAACAGGGTATACCTTGTTGCAGCCATGGAAGACGTGGACTATGCTGTATTGAACGATACTTCTATGATTGAAGGTAAAATTGACTTTAAAGAAGTATTTGAACTGTTAAAACCGCATGTATATGTACTCAATGAAGATGACAGCGGAATAGAAGCTAAAAAAGCTCTTTGCGAACGTTTTGGTGTTTCTATGCAGCTTGTCCCAAGAATCGTTCCTCCCGAACTGGCAGCGACCTCATCCACACGTATAATCGACAAAATCAATTTCTCCTACAAAGCTCCTCTTCGTATTGATTTTGCAGGTGGTTGGACAGATGTGCCTTTTATTATGAACAGGAAAAAAGGTTATGTCTCCAATATGGCCATTAAACCGCTTATTGAATTAAAATCCGGTAAATTTAACTTTTCAGGATATCCCAGGGGTAGTGGCTTAAGTACCTCTACCGCTGTGAAAGTACTTGAGCTTATCAGTTCCAAGGATTATAATGCCTATTCAAAAAGCCTGGCTGAAATAGCCGAAGATCTTTTTAACCTTGAAAACAAAGAACTAAACTGGGCTATTGGCAGACAGGACCAATATTCTATTGTATACGGAGGTTTTCATTGTTTTGAGTTTGGTGATGATTACGCAAAACCAAAAAATAAAGAGATTCCCAAAGAAAACTTTAAAAACCTCAAAAAACAACTTCTTATCATACATACAGGAATTAGCCGTAATGCACAAATGGCTGTTGAAGAAGTCTATAGAAACCATAAAACCAAAGATGGACAACTAGCTATTGATAAGCTGGCCGAGTATGGAGTTCTTTTTTACGAAGCCCTTGCAAAAAATGATATTGCTGAATGCGGGCGTATAATGGAGCTAAATTACATGGCTCAACAAATGCTTGCACCTTCCACCTCAAATAATAAACTCGAAGAAATATACTCCTTTGCTAAAAAGCACGGAACTATTGGCGGTAAAATTGCCGGTGCAGGTGGCGGGGGTGCCTTCCTCCTTATATGTGAGAATCCGGAAAGCCTTAAAATTGCCATGAAAAAAGAATTTGTTGAGACCTTTGAAATAGATTATGATTTTGAATTTGATGATATTAAGAGTTTGAATACGGTTTGATGTGAGATGAAAGATGATGGACGAGAGACGCAGGGAATTGAGAATTGTGCAAACTGTATGAGACTGGACGAGGGACAATGGATAGGGGACGGAGGGTGTGGAGATGTATTTAAACAGTGTAACGCTGGATGCGAGACGAAAGATGGTGGGTAAAGTGAATTGTGTAATGAGCATGATGCTATATAAGAGTCGATGGACGATAGACAGAGGACTAATGGTGTTGAGGAAGTGAGAATGAGGGAATACAAAGCTCTAATCACTTTATCCCACACACAATGTCAAGCGTCATACGTCATCCATCAAACATTATTTGTTAACTATAAATACTGCAAGTATAAAAACATTTGTAACAGGAGGCACCGGACTTTTAGGTTCGCATTTATTGTATGAGCTTGTGCAGAAAGGATTTGCTGTAAAAGCATTGAAGCGCAACAGCAGCGATGTTAACCAGGTAATAAACACCTTTTCATACTATACGGAGAATGCCCGTGACCTATTTAAGCAAATAGAATGGTTGGAAGGTGATACTATGGATTATGAGAACTTGTTATTATCAATGGAAAATGTTGATAAGGTATATCATCTTGCTGCCATTGTCTCTTTTAATAAACGTGACCGTCAAAAAATGTTTGATAACAATATCCAGGGGACTGCTAACATAGTAAATGCCTGCCTTGAACTGGATATTGAAAAACTCTGTTTTGTAAGCTCCGTTTCTGCCATTGGTAAACCTGCTGAAGGGATGCAGGCTGATGAAAATACGCCCTGGAAGCACCTTAAAGATGGCTCAGCTTACGGATATAGTAAGTTTCAATCGGAACTTGAAGTATGGAGAGGAATAGAAGAGGGACTGAATGCCATAATTGTGAATCCCTCCATAATAATTGGGCCGGGCAATTGGGACCATGGAAGCTCCAGGATGTTTCCAACCGTTTTTAAGGGAATGAAGTATTATACAAACGGTGTGACCGGATATATAGATGTAAGAGATGTAGTGACGTGTATGATAAAGTTAATGGAAAGTGAAATTTCATTGGAAAGATTTATTGTTTCGGCGGGGAATTATTCGTATAAGGATGTCTTTCAGATGATTGCTCATGAACTTGCTGTGAAAGCTCCAAAGAAATATGCCAGTCCGGCTTTGACAAATGTAGCATACAGGCTCGATAACCTGAGAAGTTTTATAACCCGTAAACCCCGGTTAATAACAAAGGAAATAGCCAATGCAAGTCATGAAAAGGTGGAATATAATAATGCAAAGATCAGGGAGAGGCCTGGACATAGTTTTATACCGGTTAATGAGGCGATAAAACATGCTGTTGATTGCTTCAAAAGGGATCATTTAAAGTAAACAAACCTCCGTCAATCGTCCTTCAATCAGATTTCTAAAGCTTTTTACTACAAAATTGTTTAGTTCAGTAAACAAAATTTTGAGTATAGTGTACATTACAATAAACACTGTATGAATTTATAAGATTGGTAGTATAATCTAAAATGGAATTGAACGTTAATTATTTTCCGCAATAACTTTCTTTAATTTGATTTGACACACCCTATTTTGTTAAGAAATCTCTAATATTTATATGTTCAATCCCATCATATGAGTTTCCTGTAAAAGTGTCCATTGTGATAACTTTTTTAGGATAATTATCGTCAATTTTTAATAAGTTACCAAATTCTCGCTGTAGTGTTTTATCATCCTTTATTTGCAAGGCAACCTGTAAATACATTTTTTCTCCCTTTTTCTCACATACAAAGTCAATTTCCATGGCCTGTATTGAACCGGTATACACTTTCCATCCCTCACACATTAAATGATTTAACACAGCATTTTCCAATATTTTTCCCTGGTCTTGCACTCTGTATCCCCAAATGCCATGCCTTATTCCCATGTTCTCAAAATAATATTTTTCACCAATTTCAAAGAGTCGTTTACCCACAATATCGTATCTCTCAACCCGCTGTATTAAAAATGCGTTTACCAAATAATCTATATAAACCTGGATTTGATTAGGTGCCAATTTTATTTGCTGGGATTTTAAAAATTCGCTTATTCTGTTAGCTGAAAATAAGCTTCCTGTATTATCAGCAAGGAATTGAACAAGTTTTTCCAAAAATCGGATATTACGAATATTGTA
This sequence comes from Bacteroidales bacterium, assembly GCA_016926235.1. The sequence goes on from JAFGOZ010000110.1 coordinate 6,434, forward strand.
TCTGTCAATCACATCCCTGAACACGATGGTTGAATATATATTTTTCAAATATTCAAATACAATTTCATCTTCAAGTGGCAGATGTATTAAATAAGGAAGTCCGCCAAATTTAAAATATTTTTCCATACTTGAATCTGAATCAGTCAACTTATGAAAAGTCAGGAATTCCTTATAGCTTAAACTATGAATAGTAAACTCTATATATCTTCCGCTTAACATAGTAGCTAATTCACCCGATAAAAGTCTGGCATTACTGCCTGTACAGTAAATATCTATATTTTCCTGCAATAACAAAGATCGTAGAGATTTTTCAAATTCTTCAATTTCCTGAATTTCATCAATAAATATATAATTCATTCTATCCAGTAAAGATTTTGACTTCACATAGGTGTTCAAATCATCAGCATTACGAATAAATTGAAATTCCAAATCTTCCTTGTTAATATATATAATATTTGCTTCTGGTTGCAGTTCAGTAATGGTATGTATTATTTGAAATAAAAGGTAACTTTTCCCAACACGGCGCTGGCCTGTTAAAACTTTTATTATGTTTTTACCTATAAAAGGACTTATACGTTCAATATATTGTACCCGTTCAATAATTGAGCCTGGAATCTTAAATTTTTTCAATATTATAATTATGTTTATAATTCAGCATAAAATTAGTAAATATTATAATTATGTTTATAATTTATGGCAATATTATTACAATTAAACTGTAAATTAGTATAAATAAAACCCTGAAAGGGTGAAAGAACAGAGTGAAAGCTTTACTTCCGAACTGGCAGGCAAGGATAGTTGCAAATAAACCTCTGTCAGGGTCTGCTTAATTAAACATAACCGATCGCTTACCGGATTGTAGCAGCTTTTCGTATTAAATATCATGCATACTGCCCTAAACTCTTAACTCTGCATCACCCGTCAATCGTCCTTCGTATCTCGTCCTTCGTTCCTCATATTTCCACAAACAGACCGCTCCTCCAGAATTTGAACCATACTACTTTATGAATCATTTAACATGCCCTATGCTCTTTCCCTACACTCTCCGACCTTCGTCAACCTTCTCTCGTTCTTCGTCTAAAACCCAAAATACACCCCCCCCGATATGGTATTATTTTCTCCTCTCAACACTTGCGGGGTATACAGTTCAACTTCACCTTCTATGTTACTATAAATGTACTCGAAAAATACAAATCCATCGTTAATGAATTCATATCGAATTTTTGTTCCAATAGCATTGTCGGTCCATATGCGATAATCCATAAAGGAAAGACCTTTTAATGCATCTCTGCTTCTAATGTAGGGGTAATCCTCTCCTTTTTCAGCATGCAGGTAATACGACTGAATTAATAAACCCCTCAGGGGCCTAAAAGTAACAGATGCATAATGCTCCTGACTATTATCGCCAAGGTAATGGCCTAAATTATATAAATTGGAGGTATATGTGGTCGTGGTAATATCGTGCTTGTACACCATAGGATTGGTGCGTGTATATTCATAATTTAATGCCAGATTTCTAATTCCTAATCCATCCAGGCAAAAACCCGCTTTATAACTAAAATAATTCGATTGTTTATCTTTATCAAACATCGTCCCGGTTTCAATTTCATCTATAAATATGCTTGCATACAAATGCAGATGTTTTATCTGGCGACTGCTGATATCAAAGAACATTTGCGAATTCTGGCCTACATTCTTCCCAATCTTGTCGGTATTATTCAGTGCATGGTCTACTGATTTATAGAACAAGACCGGAATTAAAAATGCCGGATGGACATTATCAATCGAGTATACTATTGAATTACCGGCAGAAACATAAAATCGTTCAAAAGGCCTGAAAGTAAAAAAATTAGCTGCAAGGTATTTATTATGAAATACCTCTCTCCGGGTGGTTGGATTTACCCAGTAGCTTCTTACACTGTCAACTACAGAAGATACCAGCCAGCCATGCACATAATTAAATTCAAACCATTTAGCGGGTTTCAGGTTTAGTTTTATCTGGGCAAATGAGGGAGTACGACCTGAAAATATCTGGCTGCCGTGATAATTTGTACCCCAAATAAAGTGATCCTTGACTAAACCAAAAGATCCCCAATCCCAGGCATAGGTTATACCTCCTCTCATTTCGCTATAATCACCTCCTCCATCCGAAGTATATTTGTAATTTCCTCCCATCCTTTCAGATATGTACTTCGGGTTGTTTAAAACATCCGATTCGTGATTATCCCTGAGATTGGCATAAAAACCCCAATGTTTACCTATAGTTGCATAAGCTTCGGCTCCAGCCCACCTGTGATGCCATGATCCATTCTTATTTGACCAGTATTGTATCCCTCCAATGGGATTCATTGTAAACGAGAACAATGAGTCACGATAATAAAATGCGTCCAACCGTTTTTTAAAATTCTTGTCCGTATATTTTTCTTTGCTGAAATCTTTTAACAGGAAAGTAAGTTCCTTTTTTTGTCTGTTGTTTAATACTGAATCTGCGGCGTTTATATTCTGAAGTTGCTTTGAAATAAACTGCCGACTAAATGGCATTACAGAAGTATTGATATCGATAATACCCTGATTAGCCATTTCTGTAAGAAAATTATACGGGGAACTGTAGGATGTATGCAGGTAAACATCCTGTGAAAATATGTACTGTCCGATAAAAAGGATGATTATAGTAAAATACGTTCTCATTTGTCCGCTGGAATTTTTCTCAATTTTAGCGAAAACAAAATAAAAGACACTAACGATGCTAAAAATACCCCTGATACATTCATGAGCAAGTCAATAATATTATAGGAACGGCCGGGAATATAATGCTGGCAATACTCATTTATTGATGAAATAAAGAGCCAAAGTAAAAGAAAGAGAAGAATAAGGCCTTTTCTTTCCCTATAAAATTGTTCGAATTTCCAGAACCAGAATAACAGGATACCTGTAAAATAAAACAGGAAATGAAATACATAATCCACCCTGAACTCGAATTTTATATTTACCTCGTTGATTTTCTCATTCAGGTTGGGTATTACATTGAAAACAATCAATACAATTAACCAGGCATAAAACAGGTATGACAGTAATTTTTTTTGCATGCACAAAAATACGAATTTGTCAGGTAATGGTAATGGAAATTATATTTTTAATGAAGGCCTCTGCGTTCCGTCGCATGATTAGTAAACCTTGACATTGAATGGTCTCTTGATGCCAACCCTATTAAAATAAAACGGCCGCTTCGTCTGTTTGAGTCAATTTCGCTTCGTAAAATAGAAATTAGTTCAGGGATTAGCTGTATTTCGTCAAGGCAAATAGTTTTATCCAGATTAGATTGAAAAAATAATTCTGGTTCATTTAATATTGTAAGGTCTTGCCGGTTCCGTAAATCAAGGTACATAAAATTGGACAAACGACCTGATAACATTTTTACAATAGTTGATTTACCGCATTGTCGTGGCCCTAAAATAACAACTGAAGAAAAAACCAGAAGGTTTTCTAAAATGAAATTTTCTTTTTTTCTTGCAATTAATTTATGCATATTGTAAACGGTATTTTCAATTTACACAAATATACCATCGATTTTTAGTAATAAAAAAAATTTTCCAATAATAAAAAATGGTATTTTTAACCGGGAAAAAAGTATCGCCTTTAATCAGTATACAATACTATCAGATACCACTATATCCTGGTTTATTGCTGAAATTTGTATTCCCTGAAAAACTTCTTTCTTGTAGTAAAAATTATAATAATTCCATGTTTTTCCAGCATAAAATTTCAATTCCATCTGATCTTTTTTGATTTGAATCTCCTGCATAAATTACTTTTCCATGCTGTTCCCCGGTTAATTTTAACCAATATCTTAGATTCCTAAAAAACTCATCGTGAATAGTTTTACCGGATTTAATTTCAACAGGTACAAAATTGGATGTTTTATCAATTATTAAATCAAGCTCACGGCCTGTTTTATCTCGCCAAAAATAAAGAGCATCCTTATTGGCTGAATTATTTTGCTGTTTAACAATCTCCGAAACTATAAAACACTCAAATAAAGCGCCTCTTAGAGGGTGAGATAACAAATGACCTGTATTATGGATGCCAAGCAAAAATGCTGCTATGGCTGTATCGTAAAAATAAAGTTTTGGGCGTTTAACTATTACTTTATTAAAATTTTTGTAAAACGGTGGAAGTAAATAAATAATGTAACTACTAACCAGGATGCTTACCCACGATTGTATTGTTTTTACATCCACACCAACTTCTACTGAAAGAGAAGTATAATTAAGTTCCTGCCCGGTTCTTCCGGCCAGCAAACGCATAAACTTCTCGAAAACCAGTAAGTCAGAAATATTTTTTAATTGCCTGAGATCTCTTTCAATATAGGTTCGGATATAACCGGGCATCCATTCCTGAATAGCTATATTTTGATCGTATACAGGAGGATAAAATCCATTTAAAATAAATTCATTTTCAGTGTAAGATAATCCATACTCATTTATTTCTTTTAGGCTAAAAGGAAAAAGATTCAAAAATCCAACTCTTCCGGCTAATGACTGGGTAATTTGTTCGTTTAATAAAAAATTATTTGAACCCGTTAAGACAAACTGCCCTGACTGAGGATTATTATCTACAATTTCCTGTAAATAAGAAAATAATAATGGCGTTCGTTGTATTTCATCCAAAATTGCACCATCAGGAAATTGTAATAAAAAACCACGCGGATCGTCAATCGCAAACTGCCGGCTATCAGGATTTTCCAGGGTAGTATATGGTTTCTCCGGAAAAATAGTTTTTACCAAGGTAGTTTTACCGGATTGCCTGGGGCCCGTTACCGCAACAACTTTGAACATCGAAAATAAATATGCTAACCTGTCTGATGCAATTCTTTTTATCATAAAACAAATATATGAAAAATATGGAATCCAATTCCATATTTTTCCAAATAATTATATATAATATCTACTCCGGTTTGGTATTTTATGAAATTCCACATACTCATCCCACTCCTTCAATCATTATTCATCATTCATCCCAAAAATGAATAACTATCAGGAAAGCAAACGTATGCAGTATTATCATGCGGGTAATCCTGTAATAGTTTTATCGCCAAAACCTGGTTTATGGCTGAAATATTTATTGCCTGAAATGTAAAATGATTTTTATACTTAACGGCAACATGTTTCAAAAGCCAATGAAATTTCTTTATTTATATGCCTTACCTGTCGGCACTGTAATAATTAAGGTTTATTTTTATGCTGCCGGCAGGTTGTCCCTGACGGGGCAGTTTCGTGCAGGAATCCGTTTCTGTTTTCAGCAGGAATGAGTGTCCTTTTGTGCAAGAATATACATTTGAGATGTGAGAGGTGGATTGCAACTTAATGTAGCAATCACGAAGCCCGTGAATACAGGATGAGTATAACCTGTATTTTTTAGATCCTAGTTGCTCCGTGCCTTCCTAAACACAATATTCTTAAATGCCCTGAAAAAATATTTCAGATCGGTAAGCCGGGGATGCTTTTCATAGGAATTCAGGTATTTTAGTTCCGATTCCATGATTTCTTCAAGAGTTCCGGGCATATCCGCATAAAAGGGTGGTATAAGGCCGGGTTTATATTTTATGCGTTTTTGCTGTAATTCAGGGGTATACAAATTAAAATAATGCTGGCTTAAGGGACGAACCCCTACTATTTTCATCTCCCCTTTCAGCATATTCAGTATCATGGGTATTTCATCAATCCATAACTTGCGCATGATCTTGCCCACTGTGCTCACCCTGAAATCGTTCCTGAATTTTCCGCCTTCTTCCAGGTTGTATTTCTTATAGATATATTCCTGCAAATATTCTGCATAAGGATGCATAGTCCTGAATTTATACACCTTGATTATTTTACCATTTTTACCTACACGCTTTAAGCGAATAAACGGGCCATAGGTTGGATTGAGGTCAAAAGCCGGTTCTTTTACTTTACGGGCCACGAAAAAGAAGCTTCCCTGTATTTCCTGTTCATCAATTATCTCGAAACCACAGGAATATAACCTGCCCAATATCTCGGCACGGGTGAGGACCCTGTTTTGACCACGTGTAAGGAAAAAATATATTTTTTTTGTCAGCGTAAATTTTGGGAATACCCTTTTAAGTATATAATCAAAAAAATACAGGACATAATTTATAACCGGAGGATATTTAGCCAGAATACGGTGCTTTCGCATGTTTTTGGTTTCAGCACACCCGATAAAAATGCCTCCGGCAAATATTTTATGATTAACTGCCTCAAAAAATTTATTCAGATATCTTATGTCATTAATCCGTTTCAGATTAACGAGGTTGTTAAAATAATTGTCCGGTTGCTTATCTACATTAAATTGCGTGGTGGTAGACAGGGTAAGTGATGTAGGATTAACAATGTCAATGTAACGGCTGATCAATTCCAGTGCATCTACATTGCACTCATTCAATATAAATTCCCGTATCCGTTCCGGTATTTTTTTTCTGACTTTTTGGAAAACTACCTTAGAGGGTGCCCAAAAATCCAGTTTCAATTGGTTATCCAGTACTTCCTGCTCCATCTCCTCCGACACCTGTGAATGCTTTAAATAGAAAACAAGGTTGAAGAGAATAAGTTCGAGGATGGTAGCTAAAATAATGGTTCCAAAAACAATTAACCGTGAAAAGTGATAGTAACGCAGCATGTAGAAAAAGAAGGTGATGGTGGAGAGGGTAATGAAATTTGGAAGCAGGATATTCCGGTTGGTAGTATATATGGTAGATTCTTCTGTGATTTCATATTTTTTTGAAAAGAACGAGATAAATAGCCATAAACCGGAATAAACCAAAAACGGGAGCAAATAATTTGGCAGGTACATACGAACACTTGCCGGCTTGAACCAAACAAACACAAGAAAGGATGCTGAAATAATCAGCAGATCAATAATAAATAACAGGAGCCTTTCTTTTTTCATGGTTTTTTTAAATGGTAAGTTAAATATATTGCGTTTTTACGTATTTATAACTAATTAATGGAAATTTATATTTAAAAATGACAACTGCATGTGCTGCTTTACTGTAAAAAAAGGGGGTTCATCGAAAACAGCCTTTATAATAAAAACTTTTCAACATTATCCGGATATATTACGCAAAAATCTGCATTTGGGTATGACCGTGTAAATGTTTTTTTAATGCGGGCGGATGCTGTATTATTCCATTTAAATTCATATGCATGTAAACGGCCCTCATATTCCTCAATATAATCTATTTCCTGCTGTTCTGTAGTCCGCCAGTACCAACTATTTATCCAATTTTCATCGTATGAGTTTTTCTTTAATCTTTCAGCAACCAAAAAATTTTCCCATAACTGACCAATATCAGAACGGTTTTCAGCTATAGTATAATTTGAAATTAAAGTATTACGTACTCCGTTATCATAAAAATAAATCTTACGGCTATATTTTAGCTCATTTCTCAGGTTTCTGCTAAACGAACCTAACCGGAAAATTATATATGCCTGTTCCAGAAGGGTAATATATTTTTCAGTTGTTTTATTGTCTAAACCACATATTTGGCCCAGTTCATTATACGAAACCTGGTTGCCTATCTGATATGCTAAAGCTTGCAGGAGCTTAATGATTCTATCCGGCTTTTTAATCCTTTCCAGCAAAAGTATATCTTTATACAGATAGCTGTCAACCAAAAGCTTAAGAATATTTTTTTCTTCTCCCGGATGATTGAGTATATCAGGATAATAACCATATACCAACCTGTGGTTTAATGCTCTTTTTTCCATTAAAAAACCATGATGGTTTATCATTTCAGCAAATGAAAGAGGATATAATTTGTATTCCCATTTACGGCCGGTAGGAGGTTCATTTAACCTGTTCGCCAGTTCAAATGAAGAACTTCCGGTAGCAATAAGTTGAACATCTTTGATGTAATCTGTAATTAATTTTAAGCGAAGGCCAATTTCCGGGATAAGCTGTGCCTCATCAATGATAATTGTTTTCTTATTCCCAAAATATAATTGCAGGCGTTCAGCAGTAGGTGACTCAAACAGGGAAATAACATCAGGGCTGTCGCCGGTAAGCCAAAGCACATCTTCGTTATTTGAAAAGATTTTTTCAAGCAAAGTTGTCTTACCTACCTGCCTTGCGCCAATCAGGATAATAGCCTTACCTGTGTTTATCTTGTCGGATATTTTTCTTTCAAGAATTCGATTAACCATTATAATTTTTCACTACTATCCGATTAAATATTTTATGAAATTATGAAATGCCTTTATTTATATGCCGTCCCTACGGGACTTTAATGACCCCAGGTCATTTTTGTG
>JAFGOZ010000111.1 GCA_016926235.1 Bacteroidales bacterium
ATGCGGTCCAGAATTGCCCCATCTGCTGGGGACGGACTACATCCACCCCGCGATGCTTTCTTACAGCCGGGCTGCTTCAGGCAGCTATTCGTTGGGCAACCGGCGGGTTGACATTTGGTGTCAGGCAGATTCGGGCTCATTCCTGCGGTGACCCGACCTGTGATTACATCATCCCGGTAACCCCCGTGGAAAAATAGCCGTTCGATATAGTTTGGTATCTGTCAATCCATTACAAAGAACTGTTTTGCCCGATCCACCAATGCGAATAGAGTGGATCGGGTTGTTTATTATGGGGCCTGTCAAGTAGTATCAGTCCATATCTTAATGCAGAGGTCAGGGTTAGCCCATGTAATATAGATGGATATCGGGCAAAAAGCGCCATCCATCCATCCTGCGGGCCAATGATTTTTATATGAGAAGAAAGATTTTTTCCAATAAGAGTAATAAAAATACTTAGCTGATAAAGTAATACAATTGTTACGAAAAGGTACGAACGAAAATAACCGCACCTTTATATCCATAAAGAAAAAATTTGATTTTTTAGGTGGCATACCTTCTAAAAAAATCACTTCAGATGTATCGTGATTGTTTTGATCACGAAAATGATGTCTTGGATTAATCCTGTCAAAGTTACGATAACAGGACTTATGATAATTTATAATGTTTTTTCAAGGATAATCTATGATTAACTCTCTAAGAAAAATTGTTTTTAAACCTGAAAAAACAAGGGCAAAACCAGCCTTTTTTATTTTTTCCGGATTACTAGTCATAATCATTGGACTTGTTTACGGTTCAAATTTTTCACCTGCGCTGTATTATGATGATTTTAAGGTTTTTGCTTATCGGTTTTTTACAAATAATCTTCCATGGTTTATTCATGGATTTGTAAGACCATTAAGTTATGCAACATTCCGACTGGAAACAGAATTATTTGGAATGAATTTATCCGCACATATTGTTTTTCGGATTGGGTTACTTATCATCCAAGGATTACTATTATTTGTTCTCCTTGAGAAATTAAGAATTTTCCCATCTTTATTAAACTTTATTTGTTCATTGTTAATTCTTTTATCGCCAATAGATATGTCTCGGATGTGGCTTTCAGTAGAGCCTATGCGTTTTGTTTTTGTTTTAATTTACATGATAGGCTTGGTTGTATATATAGAAAAGAAAAACATCAGTGCTCTCATCATAGGCTTGGTTTTTGGTTTTACACTATTATTCAATTATGAGGCTCAATTAGGACTGATTCTATTATTCCCTGTCTATTTGTTTTTTCGTCATAGAATTATGGAGAATAGGAATTCTTATATATTGTTAATTCCATTTGTTCTTGGAATACTTTATTTGTTGTTCAGAGTGTTTGGCCCATTATTTGGAGTTACAGATTTTCATTCCTCGCAAACTATCACCCTTATCTATCTTTTGCGTCAATTCCGAAACGGACTTGTTTGTCACGTAACTGGTTGGATATTACCTGTGATTTCAGACGAAAAAATTAGAATGATGACTGTATTTACAAGTGTTTTTTCCTTGTTGTTCTACCTAGTTCATGCTTTAAAATATGGATTTGAGAAATTTAATAAAAGATCAATAAAACGAGCATTTTCCCTTTGTGCTATAGGTTTTGTGTTTTGGCTTGCAGGTTACTTTCCCTGGATAGCATATGGAATACCTTCATATATGAATTGGTTTTCATCTAGGGCGCATAATTTTGCCATCCCTGGAGCAGTATTAGTTTTAATTGGAATTATTGATTTTCTCGGAGAGATGATAAATGTCAACAATAATCGTAAACAGATAATTTCTACATTCCTTTCTCTTCCTTTCCTTGTTATAGGGGCTATGTCTCAAGTTGCTATTCAAAAAGAGACAAAAATATTATGGAATGACTATAAAACTATGTGGAATGGAATATTTGAAGTTGTTCCGAATATTAAAGAAAATCCTCATGTTGTTTTAGTCATTTCTCCTTATAATCCCGACCTTCGATTTGGTGAAAGAGATTTCTTTACCAGTGCAAGTTATAATTCTGAAGTATCACTCGCTCTAGCCATGTTTTACGCAAATGACAAATTAGAAGGTGAATTTATGTACAAAAACCTCGAAGTAAGGAACACTCCAATATTGAATGAAAATGGAATTAAAAATCCACCAACTTATTCAGGCGCAATTCCTTATTCAGATATTTTGTTTATAGAGTATGACCGAATAAATCAAAAAGTAGATGTTGTTCGTGATATTGAAAAGGAATTTGGTATTATTGATCCTTCATATAATGCAGATAAATATATAGATTCAAATTTACCTTCCGGAAAGACGTTGAGGTATATTTTTTCATATGAAAACGAAAAAGAATGTCCCAGTTCTTATTGAACAAGTTTAAAAAACCTATTCCTGTCTGTCAAGCTATGTAGATCAAACGGGACTCCATTAAAAATAAAAACTCTAAGTGTTGCACAATTCCCAATGTGTCTGTAAGCTTTCTCTTCTAATAGTTTTTGATCAAATTTCTAAAAGAGTTCTGCCAAAAGTCAACACGATTATTGAAAAATTTTATATCTGGAATAAAGTATTTTCCACCTATTGCCTGTAAATTTATAACTAGATGCATATCGCGCATCTGCATTTACCAAAAATTCTCTAAGCTCTACTTCGCCACGTTCTTCAGATTGTAAAAATGTTAAATAATAATATCTGTCCCGATCTTCATTCTCCCTAATTTCAAAAAAGGTCCTTCCATACTGGTCATGAGATAAACCAAAACCCTCCACCACTGTTGACATGAAATCTGTGTGACTAACTGGTGCAAGCGAAATTTTGAGATCAGATGTGGCATCTGCTCCAAAAGGTTTAACTATTATTAAAGGCACTGCAGTGTTCTGCGGCAAGTATGATGATTCATCCTCTCCATGATGATATCCATGATCAGCAATGATAATGATGGTGGAGTTTTCGTAAACCCCAATTTGTTGCATTTGATCTAGATATTCATAAATAATGAGTAATGCATTCTTTGCGTTCTCAACATTAAATCCTTTATGGAATGATTGCAAATGATAAAAACGGAAAGCGTTTGTCAAATTATTTGCCGTGACACCCTTATCATCTAACTGATCTCTAAACCAAATATCGTCCATAAATTTTGCTCGTTCTGTGTAATAAGGAGAAGTGCTATCATTTTGGGGTTTTTCTTCAATCAAAACTGAATTATTTATCTCTGCTGCGTCAAAACGAAACTTTAGTTTAAATAAATATGGACTGTTCTTAAATAATGCCGCTTCAAGAAAATTCCTAATTGTCTCTTTATATGATAGATCAATCTTTGAGGGTTCAAAATTTGAGATCTGTTCTTTTGCAGATTTCCCTAAATAGAATTTATCAGAAAAATATCCTATATTGGTATTATTTTTTTGTAGTTCGGTGAAGAAACTACTCTTTTCGAAAGCATCATTTATATATTTTCTGGGTGGCAAATTATAGAGACACATCTCTCCAGTTAACAAATAGGTTAAGGATGGGTATGTTCGACTGTGAATACTTGTCGCATTTGGAAAATATGTGAAACCTTTTAGGGGTTGAAGAAATGTTTGATCTTCATTGAGGATGGTATTCATTACCCTGCCATCAAAATAGTCCACGATGAAAACAACAACATTCCTCTCCTTGGATAGGTCAAACATTCCCTTGGTAGATATATAACCACCCTGTACATCACTGCTTTCAATATCTGAATAAATATCAGGGTTGATAAGGAGTGATATTGTGCCAATTAGTTGAATGGCAATCAAAGCAATAGAAACATTTTTTAAGACATTTTTCCAAAGAATTGAACCTACTTTTAATAAGAACGGTGCCGCAATGATTATTATCCATATGCATAAATTAATTATCTCCGTTCTTGTAGACCAAAGCCTTGCTATTCCCGCCTTCATTAATAGGTCATAATTAAGGAACAGTGATTGAATATAGAAGCATAAAGCAATACCAAACTCAAGTGTGATAGTAATTTTATATAGACGCTCCGGTAAAAAAGCATAAAAGGAGGAAACAATAAGGATAATAAGGACTCCGGAGAGGGCTAGTATCCACCAAAATTGTAAAAACGAAAAGGCAAAGGAATATGCATTATTTAAAAAAATCTCATATGGCGAGAAAATTAGTAAGGTGGAAACCAGGAATGCATTAACCGCGATTGAAAAAAGGAACATTTCTTTAAAGAGAGGTCCATCGTGCCATGGTATCACTCGGTTCGCTATTCTTGAAAGTACGAATGGAAAACATAATGCTGTTGAGCATACAATTATTAACGAAGTGCTTCCAAATTGATTGAATAAGGTTGTTATGGAATTTCTAAACACAATGCTTTGGATAAAGATTGTCACAGCAATTATGACTAATGTATAAAAAATCCAACCCGGAAAAAGTCTCTCAAAGGTCTTCTTTTTCAAAAGGGTGTTGTGAAGAACAATCGAAAATAATGCAGAAACCAGTAGAAGAATCATCCATTTTTCATATACTTGCATAATACATACCTCTAGCTTTCGCTTACATATTGGATATCCTTTTGGTAACAACCGGAAAGGATATGGTCAAATTATACTGATTAATAATGATTAGAAGAAAGTAAGGGGAGTCATGAGATCATTTTTCACATATGAAAGCGTAGCCGAGATTTCGAAGTAGGTTATCAGCTTGAAACTCATGGTGGATTAAAAATTAGATTTACAGAGCGGTTGATTTTTTTGCGTATAGGACGAGATGCGAATTAAATCATATATGGAAACTTGGTCTAAACATTCTTAGTAAAGCAAATGCATTAATGGAAAACAATTACAAAAAGTAGAGTAGGGTGTCTTACGATCCCATCGCAAGCTATGATGATAAAAATCCAAACTGAACCATAGCAAAGTAAGTTGTATTGTTTGTTGGATGGACCGGGGATGAAATTCGAGATCCATCTATTTGTGTAAAGGTCAGGGTAACCTGCGGTGTTGATAGATATCGGGCAAAAAGCGCCCTCCATCCATCCTACGGGCGATAAAATTCAATGGACAGATATTGTGTTTGAATGGCTTGCGGATGGATGGCATATAATCCCGCCCTGCCAGCCCGGGTGGCGACTGGCCGTTTCCAAATGTCTCTTCTTATGTATAATTGAAATCGAACCGGTAGCCTACCTATTACATCCAAAAAGATTGTCCGGGGGACTTGATCCATATTACC
>JAFGOZ010000112.1 GCA_016926235.1 Bacteroidales bacterium
AAACCATCAAAAACCGGGATAAAAACATCGTTTATCCGTTTTAACCAGACCGGGAATGTAATTGAATCTGTTACTTATAAAATGCAGGATACCCTTGCATACGAAACATATAAATATAACAAGCAGGGCAAAAGAACTGATTATACAAAGAAAAGGGGAGTGGTGGTTGCATACCAGAAAACATCGTATTACAACGAGTTGGGTGACCTTATTAAAGAATTAGGGTTCGATGGCACCTACAGCTTTCATAACAATTACGAATACTTTGAAAACGGAAAGCTTAAACAAATAACATATACGCTGGACAAAAAACTCACCGAGAAACGATTATTTCAGCATGAAGGCGTTATGACTACCATTTCTATCCAGAACCCTTCAGGCGCTATTATTTCATACATCTCGCTCAAACATGACAGCAAGGACAACGTAGTTGAAGAGATTGCCATGGATACACAGAAGAAACCGGTAGAAAAGAAGCTGTTTGTTTACAACAGCAACAATAAGGTAGTAAGCGAGGTAAAATACCGGGGCGACAATTTTATTTACAAACTCACCTATCTTTATAACGACAAGGGCGATTTGGTTACTGTAGACGAAGAAAATCCGGAAGAAGGAAAATACTCCAAAAAACAGTTTCTTTACGATCCTGCCGGCAACCTTACCACAATGAAATGGAGGAGGAACTCCAAAGAAGATTTTTCTGAAAGAAATTACCAGTATGACGGTAAAAACCTTTGTACCCAATATGAAACATATTATCCGGCGACTAAGTTCAGGGTGCTGACAAAATTGACATACGAGAATCTTTGATATACGTGTTTAAAAGAGGCTGTCTAAAAGTATTTTAATTCCAAGCGAAGTACGCAAAGATATAACGCAAAATCCGCAAAAGAACCATCATTCAAAGGAATGCTCTTTACGTGTTTTGTGAAAATTTTTGCGATCTATGCATGGAACTGACTTTATACACAACCTCATTTTTTGAGTATTATTCATACCTCAACGCCTCCACCGGATTGGTTCTTGCTGACTGAATAGCCCGGTAACTTATTGTCATCAATGTAATAATTAAAACTATAACAGAGCCCGCCAGAAAATCCATGAGCTGCAGATTTATCCGGTAGTAGAAGTTTTGAAGCCAGTTATTGGAAACGAAATAAATAAGGGGCCAGCTAATTAATATTGCTACCGATACAAGTAATAGTATCTCCTTGGAAATAAGGTACAAAATTCCCGTACCGGAAGCACCCATTGTCTTACGTATTCCAATTTCTTTCGTGCGCTTCTCAACTGAATATGACGTTAATCCCAATAATCCCAAAGCAGCAACAATAATGGCCAACATAGAAAACAGGGCAGATAAATATGCATTTTGCCAATCATCTTTATATTTCTTCGCAAAATCCTGATCTAAATAGAAATACTGAAGAGGGTTATATGGAACAAAATCGTACCAGAGCTTTTCAATTTTATGAATAGTATTTGATGCTTCATCAGATAACCTGATACTGATATATCCACCATAATTATCCTCATCATTCTTAATCCTGAAAATGTATGGCCTTATTTCGTTATGCAATGATTCAAAATGAAAATTCTTTACAACTCCAATAACCGAAAATTTTCTCCTGCCGCCAACGATTGCCGCATTCAACGGATCGGTCATACCAAACTGTTTTACGGCGCTTTCATTCAGTATGCAGGCATTCATATCTGTTGCCATTTTTTCATCAAATACTCTGCCAGAGGCTAATTTCATGTCATAGGTGTCGAAAAAATCATAATCAATATGACTTTCCGTGAGATTAAGAAAATCTCCGTCATGACCTTCCATTGAATAGGAACTTCCATTTTCGCTGTGCCCGGGTATATGCGTTGAGGTTGATACATTCAATACTCCGCTTGTTTTAAGCAGTTCGTTTTTAAAAGTGTTAAGCTGGCTTCCCAGCGCTTCGGCACGGGAAATCACCAGAAGCTGTTCAGAATTAAATCCGGGATTCCGGTTTATCATGAACCTGATCTGCCTTAACATAACAAAAGTCCCAATTATAAGGACAATGGTGATAGAAAACTGAATAACAACAAGAATGCTTCTCAACCTTACATTTTTAAGTGCAGGATTCAGCTTTTCTTTTAACACTGAATAAGGTGTAAAGGAGGAAAGATACAATGCCGGATAACTGCCTGATAACATGCCGACAATTATAGCAAAACCAAGTAGAACAGGCACATAATGCCATTTATTGAATAAATCAAATTCAAGTTTGATTCCTAATAAATTGTTAATAAGAGGAAGCGTATTTTCAACCATGAAAATTGCAAGTACCAATGCCACAAAAGACAGCAATGCCGATTCTGTTAAGAATTGCCTGACCAGTTTGGCCCTTGATGATCCACATACTTTTTTAATGCCTACTTCTTTTGCTCTTTTAATACCCAGGGCGGTTGAGAGAATCATAAAATTAATTGAAGCAATAAGAACAATAAGTATAGCAATACTTCCGAATACCACCAGGTATTTTATATTGTATGAGGGTTTCAGACTATGCAATATAAACGAATTCAGATGTATATCTTCCAAAGGCTGCAGGTAATAGCCCCTTTTGTTGCCCTGTGCAAAAAATTTTTCAACTGAGATACCCATGGCATTTTCAAATAAGGACCGGTTGTACTTCAGATAGAAGTCCTGCAACTTATCATTGACATGTTCCGGTTTTGAACCTGGCTTTAATAGCAGGTAAGTATAGGAAGTAATGTGTCCCCAGTTATTATCATTAATATTCGGATTGGTAACATACGATCCGATAATATCGGCATGAAAATGAGAGGATTCAGGAATGTCGGCCATTATTGCGGCAACAGTGTAGGGTATCTCATTGCTGCCCACTGTAAGTAATTTATTCATTGGGTCGGAATTGCCAAATATCTTTTTCGCAGTTGATTCAGATAATACCAGTTTTCCGGCTTCTTTTAACGCTGTATTCTTATCGCCTGCCAATAAGGTAACTGAAAAGATATTGAAAAACGAAGAGTCAGCAGCGATAAAGCTATTTTCAATGAAATACTTCTCCTGGTACCTGACAATTATTTCAGGTTCTGTATGAATCCTGGTAAAATCTTCCACTTCAGGAAATTCATACAACATGGCAGGTCCTGCAACAGCAGGGGTATAAGCTATGTCTGTCTCTTTTCCTTGTGTTGTGCCGCTTCTGATCAACCGGTATATTCTGTCTTTGTTTTCATTAAACTTATCATAACTTAAGTGATGAAAGATAAACAGCACAATTATAAGGCTGCACGCTATTCCAATAGCCAATCCGCAAATATTGATTATGGAAGTAGTCTTGTTATTAGCAAGATTTCTGAAAGCTGATTTAAAAAAGTATTTAATCATATCAAATTTTTCAATCATTTTTTTATAACCGTAAGTCAATCAGGTTTAAGGAGCCTTAAGGATTCCATCCCTCAAAGGGATGGAATCCTTTACTCATACCTCAGCGCCTCCACCGGATTCCTGCTTGCCGCCCGCCAGCTTTGCCAGGATACTGTAAATACCGTTACTGCCACTGTCACTGCCCCGGCTGCTGCAAATACCCACCAGCTAAGGTTTGTCTTGTAGGCAAAGTTTTGCAGCCATTTGTCCATAAAATACCAGGCAACGGGACAGGCTATAACAAAAGCAACCACAACCCATCTTGTAAATTCT
>JAFGOZ010000113.1 GCA_016926235.1 Bacteroidales bacterium
GATGTCGATTTCTCAGATGTACGGGGACAGGAAAATGTGAAGCGGGCCCTTGAGGTTGCTGCGGCCGGTCACCATAATCTCATTATGTTATAAACAATATATATTACAGTAATACAATACATTAAGTTTTGTACTGAATTAAGCCGTCTGTTTATTCCCTATAAGGCCAAGCAAAGACGATATTTGGTTATTGTTTAACCAATTAAAATCTAATAAAATGATGAACCGGAATCAACTTCCTGCAACAAAAAGGTCTGAGGTAGAAAAACTTACAATAAGTGAAATCACAGAACACCTTACAGAATCGGAAAAGGCAAAATTGTTAGCTGACCAATCCGAAGTCCAATTACGTCTGTTCAATATAAAAAGAGATATATACTTTATTGGAAGAATACTTTATGAAGATAAACAGTTACTTCAGCATGGCATGTTTATCAAGTGGATTGAACTTACATTTGATAATGAGCTTCCATACAGCACTGCCCATTTCTATATGAGAGTTTATAAAGTCTTTAAGGACAAACCGGAAACAGTTCAATACATTCCAACAAAGTACTTGCTAATAGTTACAAGTAATGATTTCCCTGCGGAAATAATTAAGCTGTTAAATGATCATAAGGACAAGATAGATAAAGTAGCATTACAGCAAATTAATGAACTATACGATTTATTCAAAAATGGTTCAATAGGAGGAGGTCAGTTTCTACGTCTTGCGGAAAAACAGATTAAGTTTGGTGCGGATATTTGGAAAGGACAAGCAACGCATCGTCTTAATGCAAACATGAGACTTTCACTTTGCTTTGGTGCTGGAAATATTCTTAGACGCATTAATTCATTGATAAAACAAGCACGTGATATGGCAAATATTTATCCCTATGACCCAGAAAATACTGAACACAAGAAGTTATTAAGAACAATTGAACACACAATTAAAGGACTTCAAGATTTAAAAGAGGATTTTATGTGATATTTGAGCCTTATCTGTGATAAGTTTGAATAAACAAAACTGGTTATTATGGAATCACAATTTAATTTTCTGCATGAAGAAGCTAAGAGGTTAGAGGAAAAAACAACCTTTCAATTTGAAGCTCTCACAACGGATGAAAAACTTGAGCATTTAGCTGATGTATGTACGAACAGATACAAGATTAATCAGCTTGTTGCTTTTGAAATGGGTAAAGCATTGACAATGGCAAAAAAAATTTGTCAGGAAAATCATAAATCATTTGACAAATGGCGTGCTGATAACCGCAAAAAGGGAAACTTCCGAATTTCAAGAAGCCTTGCAAATAATTTCATTCACGTCTATACTTGCTGCATCGGACAGGAAGATATAATCTTAAAGATACATTTATCAATACTATATAAAGTTTGTATGCCCAGCTTTTCTGATACGCTAAGAACATATCTATTAAGGTCGGGTGTATTGGAAGATATGAAATATCGTAAGTTTCAAAGTCTCTTGAAAGAAACTAAAAAAGTAGGATATGAAGTGTTTGAAAGTGAAACTGAAAAGATTAGCGCAGAAAAACTTGCCTTTAACCAATGTAGTTACACCATAACAAAAGCCAAAGATACATTAAGCAATTTAATTTCTGTAAAAGAGCAAATTACACGCAGAGGCTGCATAAGTAATATAGGTATAATGGATTTTAAAGAACAGATTGCAATAGATACTCCACTTGCTCGTAAAATAAACCTTCTTCTTATTGAAGCAATTGAAACAAATATTGCATCACTTAAAACTGCTATTGATGAAGCAGATAAACTATTAAATGAGAACCAATAAGATACAAATTTTGGACAAGTACAAATTTTAAACAAATACAAAATCTTTATGAGAAGAATATGTAAACACAAACCAAAAATATTTCTTGATTCAGGTGCATTTTCTGCGCATATACTTGGCAAGACTATTGATATTCAGGATTATATTCGTTTTTTAAAAGATAAAGGAGACCTGTTTGATACTTATGCAAACCTTGATGTTATCAGTGTCAACGGGTATAGTGGTAATCGTACAACGGCTGATAAAACACTACAAAACCAAAAAATAATGGAAAAAGCGGGATTGCATCCCTTGCCAGTATTTCATTATGGAGAACCCTTTGAGTTTCTTCAGTACTATTTAAATAATTATGATTACATCTGTCTTGGAGGACAATATGATTCACGACTTAGATCGTGGCTGAATGAATGCTTCTCCAAATATATATGTGATAGTAAAGGCAAGCCTATAGTAAAGGTTCATGCCTTTGGCATTTTTAAGACAGAACTGCTATTAACTTATCCCTTCTATAGTTCTGACGCAACAACATGGAGAGTGATCGGCAATAATGGTTCAATATGTGTTCCACGTAAAAAGAACGGAATCTGTGTTTATGACAAAAATCCTTACATAATCCCAGTATCAACAAAAAATCCAAAACGGTTCAAAACAGGAAAGCATATTGACACTATAAGTTACATAGATCGTAAATATGTACTTAACTATCTTAATGAGAAAGGTTATGTGCTGGGCAAATCAATGTTTAAATAGAAAACAAACAAATTGAATGAAACGAACTAACAAACAGGTAGAAGTTATTATTGAAGAAGGCGTGTCAAATTCATATACACAGCGAGATGAACTCAATGTTATTTATTTCTCCGACCTCCGACATTCTCTACCATCACCACCAATAATGTACATGGGCGTTTCATCAACTGCTCACATCAAGATCTTTACAAAAGTTGATCAGAATGCGGACTTGCTCATCTCTTACTATTATGTTGATGAAGAAATCTACCAAAAACTTAAGAATTACAAAAAGCACAACTCTTAAAAAATGTGCTTGTTTCTCGTGTGTCTGCGAACAGATAACGTGTTTAGTGGTATGTTGCTATTATTTAAAAGCTGATGCGCTTAGAATGCATTAAAACGCTGTATCTGTGAGAGTTGATAAATTTTAGTATCCGTCAGAAAAAAACGGATTCTCTTGTGTTTGTTACAAATATTTCCGACATTTGATCTCAGCGGCATTTCCTGTATTATTTTTGCACATGCTTGTTTTTAATAAGGACAGACATTCAGACTTCACGCGCCCAGGAGATGCCGCTTCTTTTCTATGGCAAATGTTGAATAATGTGTCGAGATTGTTAATAAACCTATACTGATATGATTAAACGTCTTTTTTTAAATGATAATTTGATTTTGATAGTTATCATTATAAACGCTATAACGATTCTGTTTGGAGCATTTAATAATTTATCAACTGCTCAGGCAGTAATAGTAACAGCAGTTGATAATCTCATAACAGGGATTTTTATTATTGAAATGCTTATCAAGATACAACATTTTAAGTTGAAAGGTTATTTTTCGTCAGGATGGAATAGATTAGACTTTATATTGGTAATGTTATCAATACCAGCGTTAATCTCATATATTATCAACATACCTCTGTCAGGCTTAAGTTTCTTCCTTATTTTTAGAGTATTGAGGGTTTTCAAATCATTTAGATTCTTAAAATTCATACCTGGTATTAAGGAATTGCTATTGGGAGTTCAAAGAGCACTTAAAACTTCAATTGTCATTATTTTGGGACTTTGTATCTACATTTTTATTGTAGGTATCTTTTCAACTTATCTTTTTCAAAATATAGCTCCTGAGCATTTCAGTAGCCCAATAAATTCATTCTATTCGATTTTTAAGGTATTCACTGGTGAAGGTTGGTATGAGATCCCAGAGCAGATCGCAATGAATGCTAACAATATGATAGCCTTTTTATCAAAGTTATATTTTATTTTCGTATTAGTAACAGGTGGTATTTTTGGATTATCCCTTGTTAATTCAATTTTTGTTGAAGCTATGCTAACTGATAATACCGATGATATAGCTCAAAAAATTGATTTGCTTGAGAAGAAGCTTGATGATTATTTTGAAAAAACCAATAATCAGAGTCAAATAGAATCCAAGTAAAGCAAAAAGTAGATACGTCAAATAAATCTTTTCGCTATATCTTTTAGCTTTTCCGAATATTTAAATATGTCATCAATCGTGGTTACCTGATATTTGATTTCATTCTTGCTTTCATCGAGAAAAGCAATTTGTTTATCGGTTTCCGTTAAATACAACCTACATAGTGTATTCCTAATTGAATCGTCAATTAGAACGCTGAAAAAGCTTTGGAAATCACGATAGAAAATTCGATCGCTGGCAATTACTGAACGCACAATTGATTTAACAATATAATATCCCTCAATTTCTTCATCCGTTGTATCTACTGTTACTTTTTTTGATTCTGGTTCAATAGGCTTAGGTTCTGATTCCTTTTCCTTGTTCAATGCCGTTTTAAGTCGCTCTGTTATTAAATCGCTTAAAAATTGTTGGATGGAAATCTTTACTATTTCCGAAAATTGCTTCATTACTTTTTCAGTAGCTCTTCCTGAATAAACCTGAAAAACAAAGTATTTTATAAACTCCTCTGATGGTTGTTTGAATTCATTATTTAAGAGCATTTTAATCTCATTAGAATATTTCAAAGTATTTGCCGTAGCCAAAATGTTGGCAGTATCAAAATAGGATTTATGAAATTTCTTAAGTTCCTCTATCTGGTTATCCTTGATTTCAACAATGTTAATATCAAGAAAAGGCTTTACATCCATTATATTGGGTTCCGATTCAGTATAAAACCGATAAATTATTCCATTTGTAAGAATAGCAAATTTCGCTTTGGTTACATTAAAATATCTTAATAGCTGGGTATCGTGTATATTTAAAGCATCTTTCCAGTGTTTACACTCTATTAAAATGATTGGCAAATTATCCTTTAGAATTGCGTAATCCACCTTTTCCCCAACCTTTATACCAATGTCTGCCGTAAATTCAGGCATAACTTCCTGAGGATTGAAAACATCATACCCTAGCGCACCAATAAAAGGCAATACAAAAGCATTCTTTGTAGCTTCTTCTGTGTTGGTCAAATCTTTAAACTTGTTGATTTTATCAGCAATCTGTTTTAATTGATCTTTTAAATCCATGTCGTTTAATTTTAATTTATTAGTCTTATCAGGGGTATTGTTGAAGTCGGACATAATAAGATACAGTTTAGACTGACCCTTACAAACTTACTAATATTTAATATTTAATCCTATTATTCCCTGCAGATGTTCAGCGTTTAGTTGTTTCAGAATATCAAGATTATCCCCGAAATAAAGCTGATTTTTCCAACCTTTTGTCATAGCAAACATTTTGATTGCTAAAGTTAATCAAAAACAGTTACAACTGGTGAGGTTTTGTCAGCACTTGACGGAGAAGACGAACACGTTTTCAACCATAGAAGAAGATTAATGTATTTGATTAGTTAACGTATCATTTTGCAATAAAATGATGATCTGCAATAAGACTGTAATAAAATGTTTTAAACTATTAAAAATAAGCACCTTATAAATCAATAAGATAGCTTTTTAGCCTAAAAATTTATTAGAAATCCTTGTTCTATTTCGTATAATTCCTTTATACTTGGAATATATCTTATGCGATTGGTTATGAGATCATTAAGGGAAACACGAAAAAAACTTGGATTCACTCAAACTGAGCTTGCAAAAATTACTAGCACTCCGCAATCTTATTTGTCAGAAATAGAGAGAGGCAAGAACAAACCATCTTTAAAAACAAAGGAAAGAATTGAGGGGGCTGTTGGTAAGATTGATTGGATTGAAACCAGCGGTATGAACCTGCGCAGTTCTAATTATTATACGGCTGAAAAGTATTTCACTAAGCTTATGCAGACATATTTAAGTCTGACAGGTGTTGAAAGAAGTGAAATTAAAAATCTCGTAAAAAAGTATTTCAAAAAGTGAACTTAAAAATGATGAAGATGACAAAAACAGTAAAAACCCATTAATCCATAAAATCATGAAACGATACAAAAGAGGAACATACAAAATCTATAACGAACACTACAATATGTTGCGTTTGTCCTCTCAGATCCTCAATGGTGGAAGCATTAGACCAAGCATCCATATGATATTTTGGGACAAACAAAGCATACTTGGGATGATACTTGAACTTGAAGGGAATGAACAAGGTAAATACTTTAAGTCCGGTGAACTACGGTATGCTAAAATACCTATTGTTCAGGAACAGCTCAAATCAATCAAGAATAGATTTTATGAATATCAGCGACAGAAAAGAAATGAAGGTTTTGAACAAACTGATAAATATCCTCCATTCTTGGAAAGGGAACGTCTATTAACAGAAGCACAATTAGATGTACTAAAGGAGGAACTTACCGAATTAAACCGCAGATTGAGTACATATACCGACCAAGAAAAAACTGAATCAGATTCGAAAGTACTGGCTTACGGTTTAAGATGTCATTGTAAATTAAAAGACGGAAGGATTTTTACAATCGACGGTCAATATGTTAAAGAGATTAATGGTGTAATGACGATTAACGATCAGCGAAGTCCCTACGATAAATTACCTGTAAGTGAGTACAGACAACTTGCAAAACAGTGGCTGTCAGACAGAAAGGAAGCTGACCGTAAAAAGCTACTTCGATTACAGGAACAAGCTAAGGCTGAAAACAAACCCATACCACAGAGTTTGGGTGTATCTGCTCCAAGTAAAATTGCCCGAGCCAGTTTACCTAAGTGTCCGGTATTACAAATGCATAAAACCAAATAATGAAAATTTACGTTCCATTTATATTGTTTTTAAGATGCTCCACAGGGAGCACACTTTGTCTGTTGAAGTGTACCTCGGGAACCGGACTCACACTCCGGTTCCTTTTCTTTTTATTTGATATAAAAGACTTATACAATGCACGATAAACTAAAAGAGCTTCAAGCAAACACCAGGGAAAACGAAGACTTATTGAAATTCTTTCTGAAATATCAGATCCCTGCTACTCCAAACATTTATCGGTATTTGATAAGTGAAATAAAAACGATGAAAATTCAAATAGCTGAATTGGAGGCTGTTTTAAGAACCGAAGAAAGAAAATTAATAACAATGAATTAATGATTAAAAACTTTCATGCGTGTGGTCGAATAGAAACGCAGATACTTTCGTGATCTCATGGAGGAGTTTCATAAACAAATTACGCACAACTAATGAAACAGAAATTAAAAGAGGTTACTGTATTGATTCAACCATTGACAAAAATACTTGTTCCGGTTGATGCAGATGAAGAAGAAGTTCGCACAAAGTGGCTCGCAAAATACAACAATAAAAAGCCTCTTACAGACGAACAGGTTCGTAGAGAATTTTATGCTGTAAGAGGAGGGAAAATGTCGCAATTTAAAAACATGAAGAAATGAGGCGTTCTCGTTATGTTGGAGCAATAGGGGTGCGAGATGGTGCGATATATTGCAGAGATTGCCTTTTGCAATTTGAAGTACTGTATTACCACAATAGCCAAATAAGTACCGCAGACGCACGAAAAAAGGGTTTGCGCTGCATTCATTGCGGAGAGTTATTAACACCAATGAAAATAATTAAAGATGAAAACAACAACACGACCGCCTGACATTGAGCCTTATTCTGTCAAGCAATGGAAGAAGCCAAAGGTACCAGTAAATCAATACGACTTTGACGGGCATTACATTGAAACCTACGAATCTATGTGGGAAGCATCCAAAGAAACAGGTGCAACAGCATCAAGTATTTCTGCCTGCTGCAAAGGAAAATATAAATCAGCTGGCGGGTTTATGTGGCGAAAGGCGCAGACATAAAGATACTGACAGGGGGTTGTTAGAAGTAATTCTAACAGGGGTTTTGTCGCCTTGGTAACCCCCCTGTCTTTCTACGTTACCAAAAAGACAAGACGATGAGATAGTTACCAAAAAGACAAAGTGATGGAAAGAAAAAGACGGATTGATTATAGGGAGCAATGTTTAAAACGAATAGATAAACCATTTTTATTTATTGATTTAGGAATAGCAAATAAGTATGGGAACGACTTCGCTATCTACCTTGAAAATTTAATCTTATACCAGCAATATTTTCAAAAAAAATACCCGCGATACCGTGGCAAATTCTTTCTGACATACAATGATCAGATGGAGCAAACAAGATTATCAAAATACTCCTTAAAACGTTGCAAAGAACTTGCTGGCTTCGGTAAAAATGGCCTGCGGATTCTTAGCAGTACAATGAAATCAACAAAGCCAAAAGGGCATAAAAAGTCCACCAAAGAATGGTTTACTATTAATTGGGAAACCTTAATGAAAGTGTACTCTCGCGCTAATCTTTTGGTAACCAACCCAAATAGTGCCCTAACGAATTCAGCAGGGCACCCTAAAATAGTGGTTTTTGGTAAATATGATGTATCTGCCATTGAATCAGGATATTACACAAATAATACAGAAAAAAAGTGCCCTACTGAAATCAGTACCATAATATATAGTACTTTAAAAAAGTCCCATTTAAGTAAAAAACAAGATAACATTAATACATCTTTCCCATTAAAGAAGAAATATACTTCACCAAAAGTAACTTTTATTAATAAAGGTATTTGTCCATATAAACATAGATTTGGTGAGGATGTAGATATGTTTAAAGACTGTAATATTTGTTCAATATGGGACGATTGTGATGAATGGAAAGAAATAGTTATAAAGAATAAGCTTCACCAATAAAACAAAACACTATATATTCACCCAATAAAGATAGGTAACGGTACTGCACCCGCCTCCGCCAGCTACTATTTTCACAGTAGGTTTTTACTTTATTTTACTGTCTGTCAATGTTATACAGTATATTATTAGACCGAGATGCCTTACACTTATCTATATATCTGGCCATAAGCCATCTGGGTTTTTTACTATTAGGGTTTTTACCCATCTGATTTTATCAGGCATTTTCACACCCGCCCTCCGCACCTGCCCACCATCTTTTCAGTTTTTAAAGATTAGGTATGATGAAGGTTAACAGTGAAAAGATACTATTCATCCAGTACATTATACCACGTAAGGTGTGAGAGTGTCGGAGACGCCATTTAAACAAGGAATCTCGGGTGGTTTTGCTTGCAAGTGTATTGTTACAAAGTAACAATACAAGCACAAAACACAGCAAACGTTAAATAACATTTAAAAATGCTTGCATCAGATTGCCGCACAGTGGTTTAGAGATGCACAAAATGCATGTAAAACCAAAAATAAATGTATAAATATTTGCACGTTCGATTATATAGTTTTACATTTGTACTGTGCAGTTAAGCACAAAGTTCATTGACATACTGATAAAACGCTGTAAATAACATAGTTAACATATTGTCAAACTTGTAAAACTTAGAAAAATGGAAACAACAATGTTAAACACCAAGGCAGCATTAGCTGAACAGACACGCATGTTAAACGCTAAAGCAAAGGAATCCGCACTTGCAGACATGCGCAAAGGAAAAGCAGCAGAATCACCAAAGACAGCAAGCAAGCAAGGGCATAGTACCACAAAGCCGGTGATAGTAGCTAAGACCAGCGAGAAAGTAGCAAAGACAGCCAGACCAAAGCCCTTATACATACAGTACTTAACACAACTGATAGATGAGGGTAAGTACACACGGAAAGAGCTTTACGACAAGACAGTCGCACAGTTTCCTGAAGTAGCAAAGAGCACAGTACTGACACGCATTACAGACGGGTTCAATCCAAAGTACACTGTATTTGGTTACCTGCTTGCTAAGGATGCAGACGGACGGATACACTTTGCACAGTAGACACTAACAATATTAAGGCGCCAGCCCACCCGGTTGACGCCTTAAAAAACGCACTTACTGGCAAGAGTCTCCCCGCAAATCTCAGACCCAAATTCAAATTTTAATAACTGTGATCAAAATTTCTCAAAAATCAATTCACTTTTAAAACAATATCTCAGATGAAATATGTAGCTTATTATCGAATATCTACTAAGGAGCAGGAAAACTCTCATCTTGGCTTAGATGCTCAGCGTGAGACCGTCCTTCAGTACATCCGTCATAACGGAAATCAAGTAATTGCAGAGTTCTGCGAGACGGAAAGCGGTAAAAAAGATGAACGTCCAGAACTCATTAAGGCAATTACATTATGTAAGTCCGCAGATGCGACGCTGGTTATTGCAAAGCTTGATAGGTTAAGCCGTAATCTTACGTTTATCAGTACGCTGATGGATAATAAAGTGAGGTTTATATGTTGTGATATGCCTGATGCGACAGAACTTACTATCCATATATTTGCTTCACTTGCACAATGGGAGCGCAAGCGCATTTCAGAACGCACAAAAGAAGCTCTTGCTGCGAAGCGTCTGAGGGAGCCTAATTGGAAACCTGGGGTATCTAATCTGACGGAAAAGGATAGGCAAAAGGCACATGAAAAGGTGAGACAGCTAGCACGTACAGACAAAGATGTGCTTAAGGCTTGGTACTTTATTAAGGCGAAAAAGGAGGAAGGATTATCATATCATAAAATAGCAGACCAGTTAAATAAAGGAGGGTACAAGACACGCAGAGGTGGACTATTTGGTGCTATGCAAGTTTACAACATCTACCAAAGATTTATTAACTTACGCAGTGATGGAACCCAAAGCATATAGTTACAAAAGATTTTCTACACCTGAACAGGAGAAGGGAGATAGCCTTCGTCGGCAAACCGAATTCTTAGACCAGATAGCCAAAGAACTTAATCTTCCATTGGATAATTCAATCCATTTGACAGACTTGGGAGTATCGGGTTGGACAGGTGATAATCGTACCAAAGGGGCTTTGGGGCATTTTCTCAAACTAATAGAAAATGGTGAAATAGCCGTTGGGAGCTGTCTTATTATAGAACATTTAGATAGATTGACAAGGGAGGGAATGCTTCAAGCTATTCACCTGCTTACAGGAATACTGTTGAAAGGGATCGACCTATATACAGTCATGGACAGAAGACACTTCACCAAAGAGGAATATAATTTGGCTGATTTAATTATTTCTGCCACTACCCTACAACATGGGCATGAGGAATCTGAAAAGAAATCTATCAGACTAAAAAAGGCATGGGAAAATAAACGTAATAATATTAGTGATCAATTCAAATTAACCAGTAAATGTCCTGTATGGCTGAAGCCTATTAGAGAACAAATTTCCCCTACAAGATATAAAGTTACAGGCTATGAAAAGATTAAGTCAGCAGTAGACGTTATCAACCTAATATTTGATATGAAGCTTAAGGGCAAAGGGAGTGAAAGAATAGCTCGTGAATTAAATCAATCAGAAGTTTGGTGTCCCCCAGGAAAGAAAGGTAAGTCGTCAAGTTGGCGAGCATCTTATGTTAGTAAGATACTTTACAATAACAGGACGGTATTGGGTGAATTTCAGCCCTATAAAAAAGAAAAAGGTAAACATAGCAAGAGAATACCAGTAGGAGATCCCATTTCCAACTATTATCCTGCCATAATTAAAGAAGAAAAGTTCAACCGTGTACAAGCGCACATTTCTGAACATAGCGATATTTCAAAAAGGAACTTAGGAAGAAGTGACAAGGTGAGTAACTTATTTTCACATTTAGCAAAGTGTTATCATTGTCAGTACCCTATGCAATTCATTGATAAATCTAACGGATGGACTTATCTTGTTTGTGATAAAAAACTAAGGAAAGTAGATGGAGGATGTAATGCAATAAATATTCGGTATAATGTTATTGAAGACGTTATTCTTAAATATTGCGTCGGATTAGACATAAATGATATTTTACCAAGTGATAAGCCAAGACTTTCAGAGTTAAGGCAACTTCAAAACCGTGAAAGTTCTATAAAAGGAGAAATAGTTGGCTATCAAAAGAAAATTGACCGACTTAAATTTGCAATCGAGACTACAGAAAATAAAGACGTAATAAAAAATATCACCCACAATATAGATCAACACATAGAAAATGTTAAAACTCTAACTGAAGAAAAAAAGATAGTCCAATCTAAAATTGAAACTCTAAGTCAAGCTCCACGTATTTTTCATGAACAACTAAAAGACGTTCAAGAACTTATTGGTATCATGGATAAACTAAAACAGGGAGATAATTATAGTGAATATGTTAGTCTGAGATTAAATTTGAGAACACAATTGAGAAGATTAATACAAGAATTAAGTCTTTTTGATGATACAATAGGCATCCTATTTTTCTCTGGGCAACGTAGATTCTTAAAAATAAATAACGATAAATCCGTAACTGTTCTCGATTTTACCTTCCGTCCAAGGCCAGTATCCGATTATACTAAAAACATATAGTATAAATTATATATAACATAATTATGGTTGGTCCGCCCGGATCAGGTAAGACCATGCTTGCAAAGAGGCTGCCGACTATTATGCCTCCGCTTACTCCGGAGGAAGCC
>JAFGOZ010000114.1 GCA_016926235.1 Bacteroidales bacterium
AAACGCGCGGGCCCGTAGCTCAGCGGCAGAGCAGGCGGCTCATAACCGCTCGGTCGTAGGTTCGAATCCTACCGGGCCCACCTGAAGGTTTATTGGTGGGAAAATTTTAATTATAATTACCTTTCATTTAGTAAAATTGAACTTTACCAATTTCTCCTTTATCCCAATCATCAGGAAAGATTTTAATATATTCTTTTACTAATTTATTTGATATTTCTCCATGTTCACGTTTACAAAATCCTGACAAAATCCCTCTAAGGCCTAGATCACATACATATATTGTTATGTACCTCATTTTTTTAATAAATTCTGAACTTGTGATTTCTATTCGATCATTATTGTCTTGTAATACAACTACATTTCTCTCTGGAATCCATTCAAAACCTTTGTGATGATTTCCAACATTTCTTGCAATTTTGTAAAAGTTAGATAAATTACCTAATACAGGGAATAGAGGATTTTCTTTTGTAACATATCTCTTATACCACGAAATATCTTCAGATGTTCCCCTTAAAAGATTGTCCGATTCACTCGGTGGAATTTGATTTATTACCTTAATAACACGCTTCACCACAAACATTATTCTTGGTAGATTAGTCTCATAAGCATCTGTAATTGCCCTAAGTCCAGTTAATATGTGTTGTTTTTCCCTATCAACAACACGATCGTATAAGCTTTGCACCTTCAATTTCCACTCATTTGTCATTTTACTTATATCCAAAAGACCAATAAAATCACTGGCCTTATTTAATTCTCTTTTACCAGTGAAGTATTTGACATATCCATTTTCCTTTGCATCTTCAATTGTTGAGATTACTTCATCCTTTAATTCAAGAAGTTTTGTTTGTGCTCTAGATACCTCTTCTGCATATATTCTATCTAAATCAATACAATCTAAGACGTATTTAGTCGCAAATCGAGTTGCTGCTTGATAAACCCAATCATTCGAAGATATTAGAGGAATAACAACTTTTTCAAAGTATTCATGAATATTTTTTGCGATTTTAAATTCACCAATATTTTCCTTTAGTAGTTCTTCCTGGCGCTTTCCTTCTTCAAGTATTTGATCAAAATCTAGGCAGAAAAATTCATACGGTGTCACGATTTTCATTGTTTTTTCTCTTTATTTTCCTAAGGAAATTTTTGTCAGAAACAAATTTGGAAATCCTTTAATCCCAAAATATTTTTTGATGAGATGTTCGTTTGTATAAGTAAGATCTCCTCAACTAATTTTACATCAAGGAATTATTCTCTATTCTGCTTACTCATATTACGATTGGCTCTCGAGGATTTTCATTTTGCCTTCCAATAACCTCTTCTCCATCTAGCAATAAAATTATCTCATCTGGCATAATAAATAAAATAATTGGAACATCAGAGAAATTCATTACTTCTCCGGGTCAGCAATTCCCCAAACATAGCGAGAGAACTGGTTGCATATTTTCCCTCCTTTTAACCCATTCATTCTTTTGAATAATTATTACAAGTTAATAACAACAAATATAAGTCACTAAAAACATTATAATAATATTCATTGTGGTTATGCTCAACAAGCAAATAAGGTGGATAATCCCTAATGCAATCCAAAGAAAAGTCCTCCTTTCTCCGTTCTATCCTCAAAGCCCTTGGGCTTTCTTCTAAAGCGTAGGGTTAATTATGGCAAATATTGATCTCAACGAACACCAGCGCTTTTATATCTCAGCTTCGCAGCTTCTTGTGAAGTTGGGATATCAGTGCCTAACCCCACAAGAAGAACTGGTGCTGCAAAGACAATGCTTGAGAACATCAAATTTCTTAAATCCAAAGAAAACATACCATCAATAGATAATTCTCAATAGAAAAACTTGAAGGGAAATTTTAGTGACCAATATTCAAAAATTGTTCGATAAGGCACAGGATTGTCATAAATGCTTTGGGGAAAACCCTATTTATGTGCCCTACCCTGATCCGAACAATGCCCAGGAAACAGCTCAGATTATGTTCGTGAATGAAAGACCCGGGAGAATTGGAACAGGTGGTTCTGGACATGTGTCCTTTAATAATAACGATCCATCAGCTGAGTTCTTTAAAGAATGTTTTACTCAATTAAATCTTGATCGAAAACAAATTTTTATCACCAATGCATGTCTATGTCATCCTGTTTTCCCTGAATATAAGGATAAGGCTCCTACAAAAAGAGAAATTGATAATTGCCATGAATGGCTTGGCAGACAATTATCAATCATACAACCAAAATTAATCGTTACGCTCGGTAGCATCGCATTGAAATCTTTGGCATTGTTTTTCTCTTCTTCTGAGCAACTAAAGCATTACCAGTTAAAGAAGGACATTGGCAAAGTGATAAGTGACACAACACCATGGGTTTATCCCTTATATCACACCTCTAGGAGAGGCAGGATAAACCGAAACGCGGAAAAGCAAAAACTCGACTGGTTGAAAATTCCTTCTATTCTCGAAAAAATAAATCAACTTTGAGTAAAAAACCTGTTAGGAGTAGAGAAAGTTTATGGTTTTTTCAACTTGAATGAACAAACCTCCTCACAAGTTCCAGCCTTTCAGTTACTTTGCAAGATGGGTTATCATTACCTCACCACATAGGAAGCACAGAATCTACGGAATGGCAGACAGGGGGAAGCCCTAATAACCGAGGTGCCATATTAGAGCAAATGAACGATTACGAATATTAAGATAATAACTGCCAATTCAGTACTAGCAACCTGCAACAAGCTGTTAACACATTCAGCTGGCTGCTGTGTGACGGCTCATAACCTCGCGCTCTTAGGTTCGAATAATTCAGGGTCCACTTTTCCTCCTTTCTTACCATTTTCTTTTCGTACCTAATCGAAATATTTCAATAAATAAATATTTTCTCATGTATAATTTTTTATATTGTGTAAATCGGTAAGTTATTCCAGAAATAATGGGCCGACAAATTATAATAACAAAACCGGTGAACACACCTAATCAAATAAATTACTAATTTATTGAATTTATTTTCTAAAGTTAATATTAATAAAATTCATGATTTTGGGAAATTTGGTTCCCCTAGAGGAGGAAATTCATGTTCAAGAAAGTCATTGACACCCTATTCGGAAAAAATGAAGATCAGGAAACACAAAATAATCAGCTTATAACACGCAATAATGAGCCTAAAAAGACTGGACCTAATATTCCCAAAATGTTAAATTTGGATACGATTGATTATTACCCTTTACCTCCTGCTCCTAGTAAATGGGATTCTAATCCCCAAGAGCCAATAACTTCAGAAGATGAATTGTTTGAAATAATTGATTGCATAGAAAAAGAAATTGCAATTACAAATACTCGGAAGTTGGACATGTCAGAGCGTCCTGATCCAGCCTATAAAATTACTATGCCCAGTAGTGTTGGATTTATCGAGATCGATAAAAATGGAAAAGCTAAAAACTTACCTGGGTGTTCATCTGCTATAGCATTACGTGACAAAACAGGAAATTTCATTAAAGAAGTTGGTCTTGGTCACAGCATTTATCGTATTGGTCTAGATCATTTTGCAAAGCATTTTGTTCTAATGGATAAGGAATCTATTTTACATGTATATAATGAAAACCTGGAAGAAATTAGAAGTTTTAACTTGTCAAACGATCCTCGAATAATACAAATTAGAGACTCCAATGTTGATTTCTATGGTGATGTTCGGACATCAATTCGATGTATCGATGTCAGTAGTGATGGTAACACAATACTTTTTACAATTGCCGATTCAGCATTTCTTATTGACTTATTTGGAAATACAATTTGGGCAAGATCAATGCCTCTTGGTGAGGGCTGGGTTCGTGAATTTATAAAAGGGGATCGAGTAGGTACCAGTCAAGAAGTTTTTATCGCTTTAGCATTTATGGGGTTGTCATTACCTGTAACAAGAGAACAAATTCGGCTCCGATATCGTGAACTGTCCAAGCAATATCATCCAGATCTGAACCCGAATATTCCTGATCGAGGGGAAATGATGAAATCATTAAACATTCATCATGATGTATTGACTGGTATTGACTCAACCGAACTTTCAAAGAATCCGAACGAGCCACATTTAAACTACAGACGTACAAAGCCAGATTCGGTTGAAAAAATTAGATTTAAGAATAATAACGTTGAATATGAGTTATCATTTGAAATCAGCACAGGAGGACCGGCTTTGGATTGGATTTATGCTGCTGCAATTTCTAATGAAAAGGATGGAACTTATTTAGGAACCTACTCAGGGAAAGTAATCAAATTAGATGCTAAGGGAGAGCCGGAATTTGCTCTTGATGTCGCAAATGTTCCCCGAAATATAATTGAGGTCGATGATTATCTATATATTCTTACTGATACTCGTCTCTATATCGTTGATGAGGAAAAGGCCTTGGTAAATTTGATAGACGTACACAATCAAGGAAAATTAGCGGTTAGTGCAGAAGGGTTTGGCTTATATGCCAAAAAATCTCTATCATGGTACTCGCCTACAGGCAAATTTAAATTCTCTTTGGCAACCAAACATCCTTTGCGTACATTTTATATAACAAATGGATTTATGGTTGTTGAGACTCGACAACACCGCGCATCTATTTCGATTGAGGAAAATGCAAAGATTCCCCATCATATTGGAAACGCTAAATCAAAAACGCCTGTAATAAACAAAGGTTCTGATAAGGTGAAATATGAAAGAGAAGCACAAGCAGAAGCTGACAATTTAGCCCCTGCAACTTTAGAAAATCTACCTGGCTTGAAGCGAGCTGGTCGTTACAATGAGGCTATTTCAATATTGTTGGAAAAGATTAAGATGGAGGAGAGGGATAATCAAATTAATCATTGGGGTGTCGCACCAGCATGGTATCACGAATTAGCAATAATTTACCGTAAGCAAAAGGATTATGAAAATGAGGTCAAAATACTAGAGCGTTACATGGCACAAGAAAAAGCTCCTGGAGTAATGAAAGCTAGAATAGCTAAAAGGTTGGAAAAAGCTAAAATCCTTTTTGAAGAATCAAAATTAAACAAATAGAACGGAAATTAATTAATTTACAAATAGTTCCACTATAATGTTCAATAATATTAAAAGGTTGCTCAACTATAGGGTAAGGTAAAAGATCAATCATGGCATCCAAAGAAAAGTTTTCCCTCCTTCGTTCTATCTTAATAACCCTTGGGTTATCCCCTGAAGCCGTCGATGACATCATTGAAAGAA
>JAFGOZ010000115.1 GCA_016926235.1 Bacteroidales bacterium
AAAAGTGTAAAACGCTTTGCCCCTTTTGTTGTAGCAATATTCATTCCCTGCATTATAATTCCCCCTAGTTATCTTCTTTACGCTGAATCAAAACATAAACAATAAGCGAAAGCACTGCTATTAATGCAAAAATACCATAAGCTATAGCTGATCCAAACCCCATGTTGTTAAACCTAAACGCTTGATTATACAAATATATAACCATTGTTTGCAAAGCTGCCTCAGGAGCACCGGCACCATCAGTTAATACCATCGGTATATCAAAAATCTGCATACCACCAATCATACTGGTTACAGTAATATAAATCATTGTGGGTCTTAACAGGGGCAATGTGATAAAAAAGAATATTTTTATCTTGTTTGCACCATCAGCAATAGCTGCCTCATAATACGATGTTGGTATAGCTGACATTCCTGCAAGTAACAGAATAGTTGTCTGTCCATACCACATCCAGTATTGTATGAAGGCTACCCAGTTTTGTGAAGCACTTGGGATTCTTAGCCAATTTATTTTTTCTGTAATTAAACCCGTTGACGCTAATGCTTGATTAATAACACCGTTTTGCCAATCAAGAAGGACATTAAACAGCAGAGCAATCGAGGCAGCAGTTACAAGATTTGGCAAATAGAAAAAAGCTCTGAAAAAAGCCTGCCCCTTAATGCGATTAAAAGTAAAAATAGCCGCGAGCCATAAAGCAATCGTAATCTGCGGAATTATATTTACTATCCAGATTCTCCAAGTAGACTTAATTGACATCCAGAAATATTTATCACCTATAAGTCTGGAATAGTTATCCATACCGACAAAAACTTTATCAGACAAACCATCATACTCATGCAAACTTAGTATAAAAGTATAGATGATTGGATACAGTGAAAAAATAAAAAATAAAATGAAAAAAGGCATGATGAAAAAATAACCGTAATTGTTGGAATTTCGTATTAATCGCATTTTAGCCCTCTTAACCCTTATAAAAATTGTTTAATAATACTTTGGAAAGAAATTATAATAAGTTTATACTGTAAATATTACAATTTCAATTTACTATATATTCGCAACCCTTTGCATTAACAAGCAAAAAATATTTCGTGAATTCTTTTTATGTATAAACAATACTTCTTCACAATTATGCTACTCATGCAGGTAAACTATAAATATTGATTACCTTGCTTTATTGTAAACTGAACATAGCATTACTACTCCTTAACAGCTCCTACAGTTAAACCATTTATCAAATGTTTTGAAAACAAAATATAAGCACTAATTATTGGCAATACAGATAATGTGATTATCAGTGTTGATGCTCCAAAATTTGTACGATATCAGGTACCTGTCACAAAAGCCAATAAAGCGGTTAATGGATATTTATTTTCAGAGAATAAAAGGATCAGAGGAGCCATATAGATATTCCAGCAAGATACAAAATTAAAAATAGCTACGGATTATTTTATAATCATACATAACTTCTAAACTAAACAAACAATTATAAAAAAACACAGCCATAAGCTGTGTTTTTTATGTTTGTTTGTTAAAATTTACGAGCAAAGAATATATTGGTTGATAATTGCTTCAATCATCTCCTGACGACCTGACTCCATTTTAGAGACTCCATTTTTCTTGGCATATTCGGATAACTCTTCAAAACCAACTTTATTATCAACAATTTGCTTTCCAATTCCTTCTTTAAAACCACTGTAACGTTTTTCAAGAATAGAATCCAGAACATTATCTTCTACCATTTTTGCTGCAATTCTTAATCCCTGTGCAAAAGTATCCATACCTACGATATACCCAAGGAAAAGATCTTCAACCTCAAATGATGGACGTCGAACCTTTGCATCAAAGTTCAATCCGCCTGTTGTAAATCCACCTGCTTTTAATACTTCATACATTGCAAAAGTAGAATCATATATGTTTGAAGGGAACTGATCCGTATCCCAACCAAGCATAAGGTCTCCCTGATTAGCGTCTATTGAGCCAAGCTTTCCATTTATACGCGATAAATATAATTCATGATGAAAAGTATGCATTGCAAGAGTAGCGTGATTAGCCTCAATATTCATTTTGAAATAATCATACAACCCGTGTTCTCTTAAGAAACCCAATACTGTTGCTGTATCAACGTCATACTGATGTTTAGTTGGTTCCTTTGGTTTAGGTTCAATATAAAATTGACCTTTAAAACCAATTTTCTTTGCGTAATCAACAGCCATTTTCAACATTCTCGCAAAGTTATCCAACTCAAGTTTCATATCTGTATTAAGAAGTGTTTCGTAACCTTCACGTCCACCCCAGAAAACATATCCCTCACCGCCAAGCCGATGAGTTATTTCCATTGCTTTTTTAATTTGCGCTGCCGCATACGCAAAAACTTCCGGATTACACGTAGTTGCTGCGCCATGCATGAATCGCGGATGAGAAAAGCAGTTTGAAGTACCCCATAAAAGTTTAATACCGGTACGTTTCATCTCTTTTTCAATTTCATCGGCAATAATATCCAGATTTTTTTGATACTCTTCAAGAGTATCAGCTTCAGGCACTATATCGCGATCATGAAAACAGAAGTAACCTATACCAAGTTTTTCCATCATTTCGAAAGCAGCCTTAACTCTCACTTTTGCCTGTTCAAGAGAGTCACTTATAGAATCCCATGGGCGTACAGCTGTTGCGTCACCAAATGGATCGGTACCCTCTCCTGTAAGCGTATGCCAATATGACAAAGCAAAACGCAAATGATCTTTCATCTTTTTACCCATTATTACTTCTTCAGGGTCATAAAATTTAAAAGAGAAAGGATCTTTAGACTCACGACCTTTGTATTCAATTTTTGGAACTGACGGGAATAATCCACTCATCTCCATACCTCCGATATTTTTTTGATTAATCACTTTTTAAAGTCATTGTAAAAACCACTTAAGTATATTATTGTGAAGAATACAATAATTTTTTAAAAAAAGAGTGCAATAAGCACTCTTTTTTTAAAATGTTGAAAATTACTTAAATTTGCAAACCTATCTAAATATTACTCTTTAACAGCACCAACAGTTAAACCGCTTATCAGATACTTTGAAAAGAAAGCGTAGGCAATTATAATCGGTAAAACAGAT
>JAFGOZ010000116.1 GCA_016926235.1 Bacteroidales bacterium
ATCCTTGCGGTAATATAACTCCTTTTTGTTTTCCAGTTATTTCAGGTGGTGTTTTACCGTTAGTATCTATATCTACAACAGAATTAAAAAGATAGGCATCTATTTCTTCAGATATACACTCCCTTCTAAAAATTTTGAATTCTAATATTTTTATATCCCCTCGGAGATCTCTTGTTACTTCATCAAGTTCGCTAGTTCTTTCATTAATTACGATAATTATTTTTGGTTTTACAGAAATCAAATCAGAAATAAATTTGAATATTTCACCAGATCCTATTTTATTTTTTAT
The DNA here is from genome assembly GCA_016926235.1 of Bacteroidales bacterium. The sequence goes on from JAFGOZ010000116.1 coordinate 290, forward strand.
CGTTGATTCTAAAACAAGGTCTGCTTTTATTTCATTATAAAACATATCAATTAGAGTTTTTTTAGTCGATATCTCTTCAATTGCTCTATTAAATTTTGTAAGTTGTGGGATAATGTGATCGTATAAAGGATGAGAAGCTAATTCTATCTCTAAAATATACCATTCTGGTGTATTGTTAAAGGTTATCAAATAACCATCAGGTACAGATCCAATGCCAGATCTAGACCTTACCTTCCTCTTAAAATTGAAATAAAATGAATCTTCACCAAAAATATGTTTGGAATTTTTTTCAACAATTTTTTCTAAATCATCTTCACTATTAGGATTCTTTAATAAATATTTAACCCCATCGATTAATATTAACATTAAATCTAACCTCCTAAGATTGGAAATTGCCAGGATCAACCTATTGAATATTATTAGAACTAAATTATACTAACTTTAACTGGTTTAACATTTTAGTGCAAAAACTCATCATTCATAGAGTTACTCTATGTGTATGTTTTCTCGTGGTAATAAGGAAGTAATTTTAATATCCTGATTGTTCAAATTATTCTTTTGTTATAAATCATTATTTAAATTAATCAATATTTTTTGTCAATTCTTTGAGCTTAATATTTTTCTTAAACCAAGAATCGATCATAACTATGTGCAACATCTTGTTGTTTTACTAAACCTAACTCACCATTATCCTTAACTAGAAATATTATTTTATACTTTTCACTTTATCAGTGTAAGTTTCATCCGAACTTCTGAAATTTCAAACTTTTACATGATACTCTTTCAAATAATAAAGCAAACCGGACAATATATTTTACCTCCGTTAGAGCTAGGTACTCTCTAACAACCGATAGCGTCTATGATCCTTTAGTTAACTCCTTGCAATTATTATGTTTCAGATTTTGTACTCTAAAAATAAATCCAAATGATGATAAGAAATTATTGATTATTTTCATCACTTTATTCGAATTACTATATTTCAACCTATAGCACTAAGAATCTTTCTTTAACAACGGACACCAATCTGGGATTTTTATTTTTGGAAGAACGCATGTCCAAACAAAATTTGGATCTGGTTTAAAATAAGGGCTTCTTTTAAAACCAATAACTCCACTGTCAATAATTCCATAATAATCATCAACAAAAAGAAAACTGAAAGTACCCTCAGCTTTCCTGTTCTCAATTTCTTTCGCACTCAAATCACTAACAGCTATAATACAATAATCATGTATGAGATCTGCAATCAGCCTTCCTCTTTTATTATATTTTTTACCTGTTTTTTTATCATTTAGATAACAATAAGCAGAGGTAGTTAAAAAGCTTCCCTTATCCGGAATATATTGGAGTTTTTCCAAATCATCATCGTGATAATTTTCATTTCCACTTTTCAATTGATAGGGATCTATCAATACTGATTCACCATTGATATGCCTTATATTGCCATACCTATTGACTTCATCTGAATCTATCCATTTTTCTGATGGCCTTACTCCAATAAATTCACACTGGCTGCAATCATTAACTTCAAAGAAAACTGACAAATGAACATCATAGTCTCTTAACGGACACCAGTATGGTGTAATAAATTCCTTTAGTTTTTTCTCTTTATTCAATACTAAATCTGTCAACCAATCATAATTACCTTCTGCTCCACCTTTTTCTTCAATTTCCTGAATCGTTAAATTATAGGCTGATTGAAAGAATTCATTATCGAGTATAGCAATCTCCGCACCACAGAAATTACAGTAACACTTTACAAATTTAGTTGTCAATGATCCAAAAGGAGTTCCCACTGATTTAGCAATCTTTTTTTCTATTGGTGCTGTTAATGCTGGTACTGGTATGAATCTGATGCTTGGACATTTGTTACAGTAGCTTCCGCTATAAAAGTAAGGGGTACATTTCCAGTTGAACCCATTTTGTTCAAAATGCCTAAATGTCCTCATAACATTTCACTCCTATAAGCGTATCTGTTTAGTTAACATAGAAATCATAATATTCAAAACCTCTCAATATTTACAAGAAGATCGCCATCAGTAATTTTTTAATGCAATTTTACTTGATTATAACACTTTCACCTGACGAATTTAAATATTCTAGATATAAATAGTGGTTCATAATTATTAACTGTCAAATGCATACCTCTTTTTCCAACCTGTTGATCTCTTCCTGGTTAATCCCTATGTATCTTTTTGTAACTGTGACCGATTTATGACCTAGCTTTTCTGAGATTTGCTCGATGGATACGCCCTGCTTCCTAGCCTGGTAGCCCCAAGTCTTACGAAGACTATGAGTGCCATATCGCTCACCTTCCAAGCCTGCTTCCTTGACCCACTCCTGGATCATCATCCAAACCCTGACTCTGTCCAAAGGTTTATTGCTTCTTTCACTTTTGAACAGATAGCTGTCCGGATCCATTGCCTTAGTTTTTTCAAAGTATTTTTCCAAAGCTTGATTAACCAGTTCATTGAGGTAGATCTTGGCATTCCTGCCAGTCTTGTGTTCTCTTACATGAATGAATTCCTTAAATTTGCCTTGCTTATCTATTATATCTCCTATCTTAAGAGCTAATAGATCGCTGATGCGTAAGGCGGTATTGATGCCCATGACAAACAGAAGATAGTTGCGGATATTACCCGATTCCTTGAGGTTGTTCTTAATAGCCAGGATCTTTTTCTTGTCCCTGATTGGTTCCACCGGGTTCATGATAATCACCTACCTTATTTAACGTTATATTTTATTATATAATATATGTTAAGTAATATCAATAGCTATATGGATAATATTGTTGCTATAAAGCTAAAACCATTAATATATAATGGTTTATCAATTTCATTAGATAAGATTATTATAATAACAAAAGATATATTATGTTGTGTATATTTTAATCATCTTTATACTCATTGTTTGCAAATTGGCAATCTATTTATGCTAATTCTGTAAAAATAATTAAATCAAGTATTATTATTCTTTTCGCTTTTATTAAATGTTACGATGGTTTTTCTGTTAATCTGATTACCAGGTTAAACTATGGCTAAATGATATTTTGAATCGCCCCCAGGCACCCCTGTTTAACATAAGAGCACCTGTAAAAATACGGGGTATTTTTTGAACTGCTTATCTTTCCAACAAAGGTTTAACATACTTATTGTAGGTACTGTCTTCTTTCCAGTTTCTAACTGTTCTGGGGGAAGGCCATTGAAACATACCTTTATCGATAATCTTTCCTCTTAATTTCCTCTTGTTCCGCAAATAGCTGTCCAATACATCATAATTAACTCCCCCCTTAATTATGCTTAATACATCTGCTAACCTGGAATCATGTACTTGGGATGAGGAGTAGGTTAAATTATGGCAATGCCTGCACTTGAAACAACTGGCACCTGGAGGACGGTACAAGGTACCAGCTCTGCGTTTGCATTCAGGGCAAACAAACCAGTACCTCACACCGCCATAGTGAGGCCTGCTTGTTATGAACTTCAAATTCTTCAGGACATCGCCGTAGAGGATGCTGTAATATTCCATGTTATCCAGCCTCTGGGCAATGATCGCGTTAAGCCGGGTTCTTGATGCATCCGGTTCTAGTTTCAGTACCTGGTATACCTGCTTCCAGATGATGGTCGAAATGCTTATTCTTTCACATTCCTCTACTGTTATTTTTCTCAAGCCTATTTTCCTTTATAAAAAAATGTAGTTTTTATTAATTATTTAGGAAAAAATAACCCTTTAATAATTCTTTCTCGGACTTTTATCGGTTATATTTAAAATATCCCATACGCTTTTTTGTTTCACTTTTTCTCCTTTAAGCGTTCTCTTCTCTTCCTCTAGCTCTGCTATTCTATCATCCCGATTGCTCAAATCCCTGATAATCACTCTGATCAGTTTGTTCCGAGCCTTTAATTCTTTCCGGTCATATTGTTCGGTCTTGCAGAGAAAAAGATACTCTTCCCTTTCTCTCTCCAATGTTCTCCTATAAGCCTGATTGAGAATCTTCTGATTCTTAATCTCAGCCTGCAAGGCACCTAACCTTAATCTTGTGATTTCCATATAACAAGAACCCCCCATAGAGCATTGTCTAAAATTACAGAAATTACAGAAATTACAGCATTTCACTATTAATCTATTTATACCTATTTACTTGCAATACTATAAAATTCTTTTTTCCAATAATAGTAAAACCCTGTAATTTCTGTAATTTCTGTAAGACTATTTCCATTTAATGCCAATCCATGCTCGAGTGTTATCGATTATAGTTTGAATGTAACCTTCTTCTTTCATAGCCCTATTAATCTGCTGTGAAGACCATGAGATCTGTTTATTTTCTTTTAGATATTCAATAAAGATACTTTTGAACTCGCTTATCGGAATATAACTTTTTAGATCTTTTTCTGTTCTATCCTCTAAAAAAGCAAGCAAGGGATTGCTTAATCTTTCGTACTTCTCAATAACATTCCTGGTGTCTTCGTGGTTTGAAAAAATGAAGTCCCTGCTTATAAGGCCTTTGAGTATATCAATGCACTGAAACAGCAGTCCTTCAACTTCATCCTCCGTTATGCTATCAATGATCATGGGATCGGCATTATCACCTGCCACAAACTTGTTAGGAAACTCAATCAGAAAAATCCTTCTATACAGAGCATCCGACTTATCCAATGTTACCGGCAGCTGATTCGTAAGGAATATTAACTTTGCATGATTGCGGTAAGAAAATGGGTCTTTAAATTTCTTCTCACATTCAATGGAATCCTCTCCGGTAAGCTGTTTTAGCCTGCTTGTATCCCTCAGTATCTGGTAACTGATCTCAGAGCCCACATTTGCATGCTTGCCGAATAACCGGCTAGCAGCAAACCTGTTATTCTGAAAATCAGTTAAGCTTACCGAACTAATATTATGCCTGCCTAACACCTTTTCCAGAATCCTGATCAATGTGGACTTGCCATTTGCACCGTCTCCGTAGAGAATAAAAAACTTCTGATAGGGATATCCCCTATACAGGCAGTAAGCGATTAATTCTTTTAAGGTGACTACATGATTATCCCCAACCATTTGAGTTAAAATACTGTCTACAGTAAGGCATTCTTTATGCTTTGGGTTATAGTCAACAGGAATTTTACTGATGAAAAAGTATTCATGGCTATAATCCAGCAATTGATCACCCTTCAAATCGTAGATTCCATTGTTTAAGGGTATCAAATGCGGTTCGGGCTCTATGAGTTCCTTGTTTGAATAAGTTAAATCTTTTAAATCAGCAACAACTTCGTCAACGCAGTATCTCTTGTAATCCTTATTTCCCAGTATCTTCTTTCTGAGGATAGACTTTATCTGTTCCTCAGCATCTTCCCTCCATATGCCCTCTTTATCATCATAAATCCAGAATCGTTTAAACTTATCATATTTCAGATGATATTTAATTAGAATATTTTCAGAGTATTGCCTGGGATTGAACTTTTCTTTTGATTCAGAATAGCTTACACTTTTTTTCTTTATATTTTGAGTTTTCCTGATCGTGTGTTTGAGATAAGCAGTAGAGGCATCTTTCCCTTTGCCGCTGGGAGCTTCTCTAAGAATTGCTGAAATTTCACAGTCTGTAAATCCATAATTTTTTAACTGATCAGCTAACGACATGTCATAACCACTTCTGGTTTTATCTTTTAGATCTTCCCTTTTACCTTCCCAGGTATTCTTAAGCCTTTCGTCCCTTATGAGTAATCCGTAAAACCTTTCTGGAATCTCAACATCTTTCAGTTCAATATTGGAATTGTTGATTTCATCAACTCCTACCCTGTAGCTTTCAAAATCCTGAATAGAATACCTTCTGCCAGAATGAATGCTGATTATCTTAACCAACAAGGGATTGTCTTTATCCTTCAAATTATAGGTACCGGGCAATCTCAATACCCTGGACAAATCAAAACAATGGTCTGCAGGGAGTGTTTCGGATAAACCCTTCATGATTCCTTTGATATGACACCTGTCTTCTGCAGAGCTGATTTGAAATGGTTTATCCAGTAGCCAGTAAGCATGGTAGCCATGGCCGGAATCAACGACGATGGAGGGGGTCAAAGGAAAAGAATTCAGTTGGTTTAATCTATCTTCTTTTTCCTTAGCATCTTTACAATCGATGTCTACCCACAAAGCATTTGCCTGTTTGATGTCTTTTTCTTTACCGGAATCAGATGGCCGGGGGCATACACCGAAATAAACATGATAATTTTTTAAAATATCTTTCTGGTTGAAAAGATTTGGTATTTCTTTGTCTATGGATTCAATTGGTACAAAATCTGGTTTATTTTTGATATTTCCACTCAGGTCAATATACCTTATCTCCAGGAAGCCTCCGGTATTTAAAAAAATTGCTCTGAGAAATTCAATTGCCTTTTCCATGATAGCTGTTTTCCTGTTCCTCATATTCCTTTAAAATCTTCTTTTGAATCGTATTCCACAGATCCTGCTCAAAGGTGATCACATTCATCCACCTTCTGAGACCGTTGTCCTTGTAGCTGAAATTGGGAGGAACGCAGTAAAGGTTTTGGTTTCCAAGAATGACCTTGATTCCTGATATCTTGCCAAGGCCTTCTATGCCGATCATGGCTATTGCTTTAATCCTTGGGTGTTCTATCGCTGTGATATTCAACACTTCAACATCCTTCATTCTCCGTTCAGCTACCTTTCAAAAAATCTTTGTGATCCTCTTTTAAAATTATTCCCAATTACATAGACGATTTAATTGTTAGAAATGTCGGAATATTAAAAAATGGTTTCTAATTATTTTTAGCTGATTATAAATCGAGCTCCTTGGAATAGACAGAATCTTGCTGATCTCTGCTATGCTGTATCCCTGCAAAATGAGCATGCATATTTGCTGTTTCTTCTGATCCAATAGAACCGTTAACCTGTCAATATCTATTCTTGTTATTGCTTGATCGACAGCGATTTTGACTGAACCCGGATAAAGGATATTTCCAGACGATATCACCTCGTGCAGGCTCACTTTTTCATCCTGAATAAACACTTCCTCATCCAGGGAAAGAGCTTCATTCATGACCCTGCGTTTATCAGCTTCTTCTCTCTTCACTATATCCAACAGCAAATTCTTCATAGTTCTCCTGACAAAACCCTTAACATATTTGTATTTTGATAAATCTCCTCCTGTTACAGCCCAAAGATGCAGAATAGATTCCTGCATCAAATCCTCAAAATCAACCCGTCTAAGACACAGATATTCATTTTGAAATCCTTTAATTATTTTTGCTACCAGTTGGATTACTTCATCCGGAAATAATCCCCGATAACAATAGCCCATTCCGGACATGAGGGTAACCTTTCCCCATGCTTAAACGGGCTTTTATAGATCTATGCCTTATTTATAAAACACTTTTATTCAAAGTACCATCACGTATATAGAGCGGAGACTCCTCATACATTACTACTTAATTAATTAGGCAAATCTTAAAAATTCCTCGTCAATGCATAATAGGAGGAATCTTATTATGAATAGAGAGATAAAGATTACCTATGAACCAGTTGAAAATAAAAAAGCAAGAATTGATCAGATAGCTGAGATAATCGGAAGAGGAATTTTCTGTTTTCTCAAAAAGAATGGTTATTTGAGGAATAAGATTGATCAAGACAAGGTATATCAGGTCATAGAAAAAAGCAAAAATATTCTGGAAAAAAGTCGAGTTTCCAATCTGTTAGAATTATGATAAACTCAGATTGAAATCTTTACATTGGGAGATTTGAAAATGAAAAAGTGCGGTTTAGTGATCAGGGTCAGCACCTACCGGCAGGCTCGCAACCAAGAAGGTTCCTTAAAGAACCAACTGCAGAGACTGCAGGCTCATATCAGCTATAAAAACACTACAGGCGATGAGCAGTGGGCAGAGAAAGGCAGATATATCCTGAAAGCGGTTTCAGGTAAAGATGCCTTCCGCAACCAAGTCTTCGCCAGGCTGATATCGGATATCAAATCAGGTAAAATCGATACTGTATTGTGCACTGCACTCGATCGGATCAGCAGGTCGGTCAAGGACTTTCTGAACTTCTTTGAGATCCTGCATGAGTATGATGTTGAATTTGTATGCATAAAGCAGAACTATGATACGACTACTCCCCAGGGCAAGCTGTTTATCACCATTATGATGGCCTTGGCTGAATTTGAACGGGAGCAGACTTCCGACCGCAACAAGGAAGCATCACTAGCCAGAGCTGAGCGAGGATTATGGAACGGTAGTCAGGTTTTCGGCTATGATTTGAATCCGGACAAAAAGGGATATCTCTTTCCCAATGAAAAGGAAAAAGTGATCGTCAACTACGCCTTTGATACCTACCTGAAATGCGGATCCCTATTAGATACTGCCAGGAAGATGAACCAACTTGGATACAGAACAAAAGAATATACCTCAAAGAGAAGCATCTATCACCCTGCAGAACTGTTCACCTACTCAACCGTTCAATACATACTGACCAATTATGCCTATATCGGCAAGAAGGAAATCAACAAGAAAATGAAGAACCTGGATCAAGATACACTTCAGAATGCTAAGAAATACAGGATTGTTGACGGTGTGTGGGAAGGAATTGTTGATGAGGAAAGATTCAACCAGGTTCGGGAACTTATCAATATTAATCAAAAAGCAAAACACAATAAGGTGAAACCAGTCAAGCATAATTACATACTTAATAGCGGTCTGCTCTTCTGTGAGAAATGTGGCTCTGAAATGGAAGGAAGATCAGGAACCGGCAAGCAAGGTAACAGGTATTATTACTACCGATGCAAGAATAATGAATGCGGATTTAAAGTGCCTGCCAATGAGATTGAAAGAGTGATTATTGACCGTCTGAAAGTGCTGTCCAAGAATGAAGGCATACTGCCATTTATTGTGAAGTCAGCCAACCAAGCTTTAAGAAAAGAATTACCACAACTGATCGGCCAGAGAAAGCTACTGGTAAAAGAACTAGATGAAATCAAGTCTTTTGCCAGCAAGGTGCTAGGTGAATGGGCTTCCCTGTCAACAAGTGATGATACGGTATTTGTGAAAGAAGAATTGGAAAAATTATCCAAAAGAAGAAAGCAGATCGAGGAAGGTATCCAGGCTTTAGAAGACACTATTGCAGAGATCGAAAAGGAAACCATCAGCCAGGAACTGATCAAGCTGGCTTTGAATAAATTCACTGATCTGTTTGATTCCCTCCCGCCTTATCGACAGAAAGAACTGCTAAAACTGACGGTCAATAAAATTATTGTATCTGATAAGCAAATAAAAATAGCTCTTTACGGACAACCGCCCGATAAAGAGCTATTAGAAATATATGAAACTGGGAAACGCTCCCAGACATTAGACTGGCTCCTCGGGTAGGATTCGAACCTACAACCCTCCGGTTAACAGCCGGATGCTCCACCGTTGAGCTACCGAGGAATAACGTAAAATTTATTATAATCTAAAATAATAAAAAGGTCAACAGATCGAATTGCCTCATCAAAAAAGTATTCCAAATACATTCGATGCCTCAGATAAAAAAGTACTCCAAATCATTTTCATTATAGG
>JAFGOZ010000117.1 GCA_016926235.1 Bacteroidales bacterium
CCCCTTCAAGCGTCGTTTGGGCGTCGCTCCGGGCAGTCGGGCAACCCACACTCGTGGGGCTCGCCATCCTCGTCGGGGCGTAGAACACCAAAAGGAAAAAGATTTTAAATTGGCTCAATTTTATGGACTATTTTTTCTTGTTTCCCCCTTTTCGGTAATAAAGCCTGCTTTCGTGCTCCGCTTCGTTTCCGCAACCTGGCTTCGCTTGTCGGGTTGCCTCCGTTGGCGCTCCGTCAATTCTCCAAACTTGATCCAGAAAACCACAGTAGATAGTCACGCTCGCCAGGTTAGCTCTCACTGCGCTTCGCACCAAACAGGCTTGTTGTGGGGCGGTGTCGGGCATTGCTCGCTCGAAAACAAAAAGCCTCGCTCGCAAAGCCCTCGCCAGCCCCTGGATCGCTCCGTTAATGCTCCGCAAGCTCCGCAGAAACTCCGCGAAAAAATTACTGTTTAGGATTACTGTTGCACTTGATACTTGAATCTAAGCTACTAGTAATTTTTTCTTATAAGTTAACAATTATTTTAAAATGCAAGGTAAAAATAAATTTAAATCCTGATTTGTCAACATGATTATTTCATCAATAATCCCATCACTTCCATGGTCTATTTGTAATTCAATGTCTGAAATTCCGTCCCAATTAGTAAAATCAAAATAATGTGTATCTGTGGCTTGAATATTTATTCCATAATTTTTGAATTGATTAACACCGGTCTGATCATAATTTTCATATGATAAATTATAATTATCATCATAAATTTCACTTCCCACAATTTTGACTTGTTTTTGAGTATAAAAAGCGGATATCACTAAATCTTCATTCTCAACTGTATCCACATCGTCAATTTGAATTTTTTGACTACTGTTTGAATTTTCTTTAATTATGTCAATTTTTATATCATTTGTTGCTATTTCAGACGAATAAGTTGTATCAATACCGTTTTCGGCTATATTTATTCTGGTGTTTTTCTGACTGCTTAGGGGTAGTCCTTCAAAATTATAGTTTAGGTTAGGACCAAGAATTGTGATATTAGTTATTACTTCACTAATTAAATCCTTTGTGGTTAATATTAATTCATAATCTCCTATTGGCAAAATAAACATTTCTGTTTGATTTTCTTCTATTTCAGAAGTTAAAGGTATGATGAATCCACCTTCAATTTCTCTAACAATTTGCCCGTTCAGGTATCCTAATCTTTCTCCATTACTATTTGTGACTAATAAACTCGCTTGTTGTTCCGGAACTATCTTAATATCATTTGCTGAATTTGACCATGGTGCTGTCGGTTTTAATTTAAAGATTGATAGGGGGATGTAAGCTAATGAATTTGTTTGACCATCACCATAATATGTGTCATATGACCAAGTACAATCACTTGTGTTAATTTCTACAAATAAATTTTCATCACCTGGTTCATTACTATCGTAAACATACAACCGATATTTTCCATTTTCTCCTTTTGAAATTGAATACGGTACTATTGAATGACCTGCTGTAAGTCCTCCGTCGGACTTTACCTTCCAAATATCCAGTATAACAGGATCTATTGGATCATCTGAAAGAGAGACCTTAATGTCATCCAAAATTGTACAAGGTGATTTTTGCATAATATCTTCTCTTAATCCATCAATTGGATCAGTAAGTTGCCAAAAATGAAAATATGTAATGTATCTCTTCAATTTAAAATCTAGATCCAAATCGTATGCATTTATCGCATTTGATTGAAAATCTGTTGGTGATTCAAAATTTGGATCAAATAATCTTAAACTGGTTGCAGATATTCCAAAACAATGTCCAATTCTACCAATAAGATGAAATAATTTATTTGTTAAAATTGCAGTCGGTCGATATTTAAGGCAAGTTGATCCATCCATTACACATACTGCCTCATCACCTAGCATTCGCCGCATATCCTCAAGAGTAAAATGTAATTCATTAAAACTTATAAAATTATCATTATCAAAATTATATCCATGCTGATACGGCCTAAAACCTGTATCAATATTATTTGGATTAGAATCCTCATCAGCAGCACATCGGAATCCAACGTTGCTATAACTATCATTAGGATTTATCACAGTACGGTTCGTTACTCGTATCCAACTCCAAACATTAGACCAACCACCACCCCGAAAATTTTTTGAATCACCATTAGTTGGGCCGATTGGATTCGCATAAGGTGAATTACTGTAGTACTCGCTTGAATACCAGTCATTTATCCATTCCCAAACATTTCCAGTCATGTCTAGGGCACCATATGGACTTGCTCCATTTGGATAACTACCAACTTCACTTGTATCACCTACACAAAAAGAAGAAGTGGTGTCATCTTGTGAATTAGCCAAATTGCAATTAGGAACTTCATTCCCCCAGGGGTATGCCTGAATATTGGTCCCTCGGCCTGCCTTTTCCCATTCAGCCTCAGTTGGAAGACGTTTATCCGCCCATGTGCAGTAATCTTCCGCATCATACCAATCTACATAAATTATCGGGTAATTGGCATAGTCTGGGTTACCGTAATATGAAGTCCTACTGTAGGAAGAGTACCTATTTGGTGGATCACAGGCACCAGCATCTACACACTGTGAATATTGTGCGTTGGTCACCTCTGTTTTATCGATGTAGTAGGGATCTAGATAAACTGAATGCAGAGGAAGCTCATCTGATGGACATTCAAAACCTCCATTATGTTCCGGGTCACAACCCATCTGAAACTCACCGGCTGGTATATAAACCATCTCACCGATATCTCTATCATCAGATTGATGAAAACCATCAATATCAATATTTTGTTGTTCTGCTTCAACAGGTAAATATTGGAAGAAAATACCTAGAAATATGAGTACTATTAATGTTTTTTGAGAAATTTGTTTCATTGATAAACCCCTTCCTAATGGTTTTGATAGCAAATGAGACTGGTAAAAATTGTATCATGTTATTTTAATATTAGAAAATGAATAAAGTTGTTAGCTTTCTCTCTTTTCCTTAAAATTATTTATCTAGATCTTTATATTATGACGTAATTTAAATAAGGGTATTGGTATAAGGGATTTAATCGGTTGTATCAAGCTCCACCAGGTTTGTCGAGATGATTCCCAGGATATCACCACACAGGCAATTAATTCATGGGATACAAAATGAGCTTGCATTACTTTTTTCGTACTACAAACACTTCTTTACTAAGAATCCCAGTATTGGATAAATTCAATTTTCACTTTGTTATAAACATCAGTTCCATCTGGGGACTCATATGGAAATGCTTTTTCAATATCCCAATCATAGCAGGTCAAAATTTCATTCTTAAAGTCTTCGTGTGTAGGAAATGTGGTTATGAGATCGAAGGTAGTTAATGTGCAATATGTTACTAAGCCACTATTGTCTACGTAACCAAACCCCCATAACACTATCCCTAAAGTTACTTGAAGCCCTTCGTTAGCCAATACTTCTTCCTCGGAATAGCCGATATAATCTGGCGCATAATGAATATAATTTGTAACCACATAATCAACGATTTTTTCAGATTCAATAAGTACAGCAGATTCCATTCTCATCCAAAGATCATTTTGCTGTTCCTGAGTCCAAATATCTGTATCTGACCAAACATGGTTATGCCCAGCAGCATAGATCATTTCAAAAATTTCCTCAGCATCATAATTACTTGAGAATTGGTTTTTCATCAATAATGGTAAATAGGCGGAGAATCCGTTACCTTGGCTTTTTACTGGACTCGTAGATACCAGAACAGAAAAAATTAATATAGATAACAAAATTATTAGAATGGCTTTGTCTTTGGTGCTTTTCATTAAAATTCCTCCTCAAAAAGATCATTGCTTTTGATATTTATGTTGAAATATTATGTTTACGAATTTTATCATTGTTTTAATTATTTTGGCTTTATCATTGAAAATAATGACAATATCCCAAAAAGTGGTGTAAGAATATATACAAAAAAGCCTCACTCGCCAGGTTAGCTCTCACTCCGCTTCGCACCAATCAGGCTTATTGTGGGGCGGTGTCGGGCATTGCTCGCTCGAAAACAAAAAGCCTCACTCGCAAAGCCCTCGCCAGCCCCTGATTTGCTCCGTTACTGATCTGCAAGCTCCGCATAAACTTCGCTAAAAAAGACAGAAACATCGGCACTTTTCGCTTCGCTCAAAGAGCCTTTGTCTACGGATTATTTACATAAGAGAAAAATTAAATTTTAAAAATTTCTATTTATTTTTAAAAAATTTTTCCAAAAGTGTTTTTTTCATCTCTTAAATAACCTATTTATTTTCATTAAATTAATTCCCTGACATTTTCTAAACTAAATATAAGATAATAGAGATGATGTGATAAAATATGATATATTAATCTAAAATGTCGTAGAAAGGGAGAAATTAATGCAGACCAAGAAATATTTTTTGATTGTAACACTTTTACTAATTGCTTTATCAGCTTGTTCACCAGAAAGTAAAATTATTGGTACTTGGTACGATGAGTACGGTACAGAAATTAATTTTTTCAAAGATGGAACCTTCATTGTCAAGAGCACATTACTAAATTTTACAGGTGATTATAGATTTGTTGATAAAGAAACACTAATTTTAGATTCTGAGGGAGTTATTGGCTTATTTGGGTCACAAATTTTTACTGTTGAATTTTCAAGAGATGAATTATATTTGGACTCGGGTGATTCGGGTCTTACTTTATATAATGAAGTACCAGATTTCTTTAATCAAAATTTTAACGATTCAGAGGTTAATGAATATGAAAGAGAAGAGGATGAGGGCAATCTACCATCTGTAACACCACAGCCAGAATCATTTCCAAGTGTGGTTTGGGAATTAGAGCATAATGGAAATTCTGCAACTGTAAATAGTTACGTTGAAGAATTATTTTATTCAATTAATCACTCTTGGGAATTTAATTTTATATCTGAAGAATTGGCTGAATCTAAAGACTATTTTATTCCCCTTTATCCAAAATCATATCAATTAGATTCTGGCACGATTTACTTTACAAACAATAACAATAATCCAGCAGCTTACGCTTTTGATGATGGTAGTGAGATATGGGTTTCCGATATGGTGGGTAATGTCGTTGGTAGCGGAGAGAACACTATATTTGTTTTTACTAATAACAACAGAATTTACGGGTTGGATAAAAGCACTGGTGAGGAAAAGTGGAAAATAATAATTGATACTTTATTATCTGCAGATGAAGAGGCTGATCCTTATCCATATTTTATTAAATTAGATGAGTCTTTCATAGTACCTCTTGATTACACTTATCAAACATATAATTATTCAATTCGCTTTTTAAGTATTAATGAAAATGATGGGAGTGCAGAATTAACAGAGTATCATCAAGATATTGATGGCGAACCTTTTATGATTCATAATGATTCACTTTTAGTAACTAATTTGATAAGTAACGATGATTCAATATTTAGTATTGATATTAAAGATGGATCTTTAAACTGGGTATGGGGTGATAATAACAGTAACGAAGATCTTTTTGATATTGGAACCGTTATTAGTTTTGATCAAAAAAATAATATTCTTTATTTTGAATATGATTATTATGATGGAACGTTAGAAATCAATTCTTGTACATATGGTTGCCTGTTAGCTTTGGATTTGATTTCTGGTAGTTCTACATGGGACAAGCCTATATCAGTAATAGGCCCAGAGCTTGGAGAACCACTTGAAAAACAATTTGATACCCACTACATTTTTAATGATTACATTTATCAAGTATATTTTGAAGAGGTTCATGTATTTGATAAGAAAAGTGGAAATCTAATAAATTCTTATTCCAATGAAAGATATTTTCGAGTTCTGCCAGGTGAGGAAAATATAATTGTTTACATTCCGGATTTAGGTGTAGCAAAAGGTATTGATGTGGTCGCCGATGAATTACTTTGGGAGGATGATGAATTTTCATATGACAAGTGGATTTGCTCATTCGATAACAAATTAATATATAGAGGTGATGGAGGCAATCTTGTTGGGTTAGATATTACAACAGGAGATGAAATTTGGAATATTGCAAGTGATTATGGCTCTATTACTGATTATTTCACTATTAATGATAATTTGCTTATTCACAAAGAATGGAATGATCATTTAGAGATAATTGACTTGAATAATGGGGATATTACGGATGTTTATACTGGTGGTGGTTGGGGCCGTGATTCTAATGAGCATATTCAAGTTATTGATAATAATTCTTGGTTGTATTATGGTGATTATATTGCTCTAATTAAGCATGAATAAAATCCACTTCTGAGAAAATTAAAAAGGGCTGTCTCTAAAAGCAGCCCTTTTTACTATTAAATTACATGTAGTAATTCTAATATTCGTTTCTATTCGTTTCGAAATCAGCCTCTCACACCCGTGAGGGGCTTTTTCTTTTTAACCCCAAAAAACACAAAATCAATAACAAGACTGACCAAAACGTCTACTTTCGGTATCAGCTAACTTCAATCCACAGCTATAAAACCTAAAACATTAACCGCCTAACCCCCCACGGCAAGCTTCATTTTAGCGCCGGCGCTGGGGTTTGACAAGGCTATACAAGCTCCCTCGGGCAGGAAAAAAAGGACTCCTGCCCTCGGTCGGCCTTGCAAACCCTGCACGACTCGGCGCTCTTTTTCGCTTTGCCCTTGGGGGGGGCGGTTTTCAGCGGC
>JAFGOZ010000118.1 GCA_016926235.1 Bacteroidales bacterium
GCCCAGATGGCGGAATTGGTAGACGCGCTAGTTTCAGGGACTAGTGTACGCAAGTACGTGCAGGTTCGAGTCCTGTTCTGGGCACCAAAATTAGAGTGAGAGTGAGGTTGGAGAATGCCTGTTAAGCAATTTCTTACATGATAGTCAAAATCTCAAATCATAGATGCATATTCGGAAATTTATCATAGCTATCTTATTAGCGTTTAACTTAATTTGTTACTCTCAATCAGGAAGTAATGATTTCAAAATTTTCAACCCTGATCAATTAGGGACTCTTTCAGATACAATTCTTTATAAAATCAAAGAGAACCCTCTGGATTTTCTATTTGATATCGCCGGATGGTCTGAAGACGGGAAAATATTGACCTGGAATGTTACTCCGCAATATAGTGGTTATGGCTATTACATAACAATATTTTCGATCATTGATTTAACATCAAATACACTTTTACTATCCGATGTACTATTTACCCTGTCAGACACTATGACGGTTATTATGAATGAAGACTTTACGGGAAATCTAATTGAAGCATTGCAATCAAACCATATTTATAATATTCAGTCTACATCACAAATATTTCCGGGAAAAATAGCAAATAACATAATTGATATTGATGTAAAAGTAAATGAATTATCACATACCACATATGTAATAAACTGTCCGGGACATGAAGACGGTGTATGCATGTGCCTCAAAGCAGATATAAAAGAGAGCCTCATTGAAGGTGTAATAAAACTTGATGGCGATAATAATTTTAAAGAGTTCAACCTGAAGCTTGACAATTATTATACTTTTAAAACAGTCGGCTTTTGCAAAAGTCCATTCGAAGACCGTATAGCCATCATTTTCAGATATTCCTATTACACTTACTTCTCTTTACTGGATGTAGAAATGGAAGATATAATACTCTTTGGGGTGGATTTGCATGAAATTCTTAATTAACTTCCTACACCTAAATTCTCCAGTCTTTTCTTTACATCGCAAAGTAAAGTTACCATGGATTTTAGAAATTCACGGTCAATATCCGTACGATCCGGTATAGTTTGGCAAGGTCGTGTAAGCATAATGGTAAGAATATCTGCCTCCTGCTTCAATTTACCACTATCAATATTCCCATCTTTATCATAGTTAGGAATTATTGCATATCCACAACTTGTTGTACTATGCCTTGCAGTTATCCTTGTGAAACGAGTATCTTGTAAAAGTTCCTCAAGCTGTTGTTGTAATGAAAAATCCCTGAGTATAGAAAAAAATATTTTGTGCGAATTTTTTATCCAGTCTTCATTGTTATAAGGATAACCTATAAGATGCTCAAATGTTATAGTCTTCTTGGTTTTAAAAGGGATTTTAACAATTATTGAATCCCCGTAAGCATGGTGATTATATTCCAACTGAACAGGAACATCGAATAACATACCTTCCCATTCGGGATTTCCATGTTGACTTGTTATTTTCTCCTGGTTTTTTTCAATATCCAATGCAGACAAAAACTTACAGGCATTATTAAATGCTCTTTTCTCATCCGTTTTGGCAGCAATTCTACCAAAAAAAAATCCAAGAAGAATTAAACCTCCAAGAATCCATAGAATAATTGTATTTTCCGTTATGCCCAAGTAAATAAAATATCCAAGCAATGCAAAAAAAACTATCGCAATAATCAGGCAAAACATCCATGCAACTTCTTTTCTCATAAATATATTATCATTATGCTTCGCAAATATATGTTTATAAATACAACCTGACAATCTAATTATGTGGTTTGAACGTAATTTCAAAAAGAAAGATTACCTATAAATAAAAAAAGACGTATATTAGACATTTAACCTGGTGATATGAAAAACCTGATACTGATATTTTGTATTCTGACAACACAAGTTTGTATAGCTCAACCTCCTGATGTGCCAAATATAGACAGCTTGAAGACAGACGAGGACTATATCTATTTTGAAGAAAAACTGTTACTCTGCATTGAATGGTTACGAATGAACCCACTGGACAAAGATTACGAACTACGTATAAGGACCGGCGCTTTTATCCGGTATTGGACAACAACTACCCCTACCCTCACCCTTACTATTAACCGCAAAGTGGCAGCACCCATACTTCAGGAAACGGAATTTCGGTACACAGCAGATGTTTATATGGCCTATTATACCGGAATGCTCGAGTATCAATTGAATAATCCGGATGAAGACAACCAGTACATAATCCAGAGCAAGGGAGTAGAAAATGTGCTTCAATTATATTATTATAATAAAGAACTTCTAAAAGACTGCCGTGCTATTCAGGAATTTCTCAGGTTATCGGAAACAAATGAACTGAAAGACTGGATACGGAAGAAAATATAGATGGGAGGTAGAAGAGAAAAGGCAGAAGGTATAAGATACGTGGGGGTGAGGAATTTATGAGACAGAGGCAGAGAGCCTATTTGATATGTTTCTCCCCATGGGGAGATGTCCGTCGCGACGGACAGAGGGGGTAAATCTTGCTTACAAATGATCTATAAATAATATTCTAAATTCAATTTCAACCCTTAAAAGTCCTTTAAATCGAGACTTTTCACATGAATTAATTTTTTTCTTACCGTTTCCTTCCAATAAAAAGAGGAATTATTCGTTATTTTGTTTAAAGAAAAATTCTTTAACCACATAAAAAAACCTGCTATGAACAAACACTTAATTTACTACTTACTGACTTTCTTTCTTGTTTTTACTGCTTGTAACCAGAAAGAAATTGACCAGCTTAACCTGGATAAACAATCCCTTGCAGAGGAAAATGCAAAAAGGGACTCTGTAATAAATGATATGCTTTATTCGTTCAACGAAATTCAGGCAAACCTGCAAGTCATAAAAGATAAACAATCCATAATAAGTGTAAATGCCAATGAAGAAGTTCGTTCGGATAATACGGTTGATCAGATAAACAGTGATTTACAGATGATCAATGACCTTATGGATGAAAACAATAAAACCATTGCCTCACTGCGTCGTAAGTTAAAAAATTCAAATGCCAAGATAGATGAGCTTGAAAAGATGCTGGACATGACATTAAAGCAACTGGAAGAAAAGGATGTGGAAATTTCCCAGTTAAAACAGGAGCTTATCAGCCTGAACATTAAAATTGAAGTACTAAGTGCATCTATTGATACGCTTAAACAAGAAGGTGCAGCAAAAGATGCAGTGATTGAAGAAAAAACTACAGAGCTCAATACCGCGTACTATGCTATGGGTACTAAAAAAGAACTGCTTGAAAACAATATCATCACCAAAGAAGGTGGGTTCGCAGGCCTGGGAAAAAGTCAAAAACTTAGCCAGGACTTCAATGCAGGCTATTTTACCAAAATAGATATACGTAAAAAAGTACAGATAACTATTGGTGCTAAAAAATACACCATTGTAACAAGCCATCCGAGTACATCCTATAAAGTAAATATGAAAGATGACATTGCCGAAAATATCGAGATTACAGATCCTGCTGCCTTCTGGAAAGCATCAAAATATCTGGTAATTATCATTGATTAAGTTTTAATTCTACTTTGACAAATTAAATATTTCATATTACGATTTTCAGCTTTTTACCCCGCGCCCTAAAGGGAGAATCTGAAAATCAAACAGTTCCCTTTAGGGAATAAGGGCAA
>JAFGOZ010000119.1 GCA_016926235.1 Bacteroidales bacterium
CCCCGCATTCCCGGGCGCTATGAAAAGCTTCTTAAGTTGAGGGCTCTGTGAAATTTTCCATGCCAGCGCATGCTCGCGGCCCCCGCCGCCAATGATCAGGATGTTCATGGTAATCAATATGTTGATGTACGTTTCAAGGTTCAGTTTATCTCAGATAAGGGCATTTCCTGTAAAGGTAGCAGGAAAGTTGAAAACAGGAAAACAGGTAATGAAAAAGCCCCGTGGTGTACGGGGCTTATCTGAGTTTCTTATATGATCAATCTACGATGCTAGTTCACGACAATACCCGAACGGAGAGTTCTCCCGTTCACGCGAACCATGTACATGCCCCTAGACAGATCAGAAACATCAATAGTTTCCCTCAGCACTCCGCCGGATGGATACACCTGGCGGCTGATCAACACCTGCCCTGTCAGACTCATGATTTCCAAAGTGACTTCTGCCTCTTCCAGCGGCATTTCCAGTGTGATCATATTGGATGCCGGATTGGGAAACATCCGCACCTCCAGCCCTGAAATATCTTCAAATCCAACCCCGTAAAAATCCATAATATCAATGGAGTCCGTTTCCACCGGTCCGCAGTTCTTCGCATCATTCACCTGCACCACATACCTACCACTATCACCTGGCTGGAACGTATACGTCCCAAATCCCTGAATCAGATTATCCGGCAACAACGTAAACGTATAAGGAGTCGTCCCCCCGGTCGCAGCCACCACAATTGACCCATCTGCCTCATTTGTGATATCCGCAGTACTGACTACTTCAATCCTCAGCGTATCAGGTTGCCCCACCGAAACCACCGGCCCTTCCTGGGCACAGTTCTTCTGATCAATCACAACCACCGGGTAGTCACCTGCCGGAAGATTTGAAAAATATGATATATCCTTTTGGTAAGTTATTCCATTATCTATTGAATACTGATAGGGTGATCCAAATCCACCTGTAGCCAAGATTTGTAGTGATCCCGTACTGTCACCATAACAGGTATTGACATCATTCACAATGACGTTGTCGATTGAGATTGGGAAGCAGCCAATGATTCCTAAGAACATATTATATGAAATTCCACTTGAAGTATATATACTATCTCCAAGAACAAGAAGATCAGAGTTGGAACGCATTACAGTGTATAGATTTTCTCCACCCTTAAAGAGGCCTCTGGCTTCATCTGTGCTTTTATTTCTACCTTTAAACGAATTGGCCTCTCGGAAATTACCTTGTTTATCAAAAGCCCCAGTGAGCATATCTATATCATTAATCCCAGTTGTAGAAAGCTGAATACCCCCCCAACTAATTGTATCGGCAAAATATCCTGATAAATACACCTTGTTATTAAAAAACACAACATCAAAGACTTTATCTTCACCCTTTCCTCCTATAGTTTTATACCAATCCAAATTCCCCTCTGGTAAATATTTTACAATGAAAATATCAAGCGAACCTTGATTTAAAGAAGTTACGATCTCATTATCTGAAAGACTAATAATGATTGTATCACTCTCATAATAACCTGTAACATAAATATTATCTTCATCATCAAATATAATTGAATAACTATATTCACTTTTATTACCTGATAATTTTCTTATCCAATTAATATCCCCTGAATAATCAGTTTTAAAAACGTGAATGTCTGAAAAAGTATTATATGAAAATATAGAATCGTTATCAAACCCAATTGTATCCGCAAAGGATCCGGTAAAAGCATAAGAATTAGGGCTACAATCAATATTCCAGATATTACCAACCCCATCACTAAGTGTTCGAATTTGCCTTACCCATTGAAGATCTCCATTAGCCGTTTCAAATTTAGCGTAGAAATAATCTCTTGAAGGATTATCTGAGTAAAGGGTAGTATCATTATTTATAGTCAGACTATCAATAAAATTGCCAGCAATAATGACATTACCGTCATAATCTATATTTAATGCTGTAGATGTTTGGTTATTGTATCCAGATCCAATGTTTTTTACCCAATCAATACTACCATCTGATATATATTTTGCTAAGAAAATATCATAATTACCAGTACTTTCCATGGAATCTGTTGGTGTATACTTGAGATAGTCTTGAAATGAACCAGTAATGTAGATATCTCCAGCTGGATCTATACTAATTCCTCCTGTAAAACCATCATTTAAATCACTCCCTATATTATGCATCCAATCTACTTGTCCATTTTGAAGAAATTTTATAAGATAGTAATCACGTCCTCCGTTAGAAGAGATAGTTATGCCACCAGAGGATGTAAGAGTACCCTGGAAACAACCAAATGAAAATACTTCAGCATCGTTATTAATCTTCGAATCAAGTTCAAGAATGGTAACTGTACTTGAAATACGATTTGAAGAAATCCAAGACTGTGATTGCGCAAACGTTGTAGCAAAAAGGATACAGACTATCGAAGTATATATCTTATACATAATGTGTAATTTAAGATTATGAGGATGATTCAGTACTCTCTACTGTGCTAGGATATGTACCACCAAGCGTTTGATTAAATTTCAGACTTCTAATTGTCGGTTTTACCCAAGGTTTTTTTGATAATTTTCTCTTTTTCATATCCTAATGAACTCGTTAAATCCATATTTTTCTGTATCACAATACCAAGCATGAGCTCTAAAATTCTCTGCTGTAATAACTCCTAAGGTAATAGGTAATACAAAACCGTATTTCGATAAATAGGTTTTAACTATTAAGCTTTCCATCAAGCACGTAATTTTCCAAGGAAAATATCTTATAGTACTCTTAATAAGGAGAATGTCTCCAATATAATCTTGAAGTTCAGACATTAATTCTTGATTTGTCGAAAAATATTTTTTATGATAATATCGCAAAGGTATGAACTTCACCAATAGATAAATTTTTATTGTGATTGATATTATCATCAAAATTTTCATTCTTATCTTTCGATTAGACAAAACAAAATATCTTAATGCTAGTGGATATTTACTCATCAATAATTACAATTAGTCTTTTATCTAAAAATTCTTCAAGGTAGAGTTTGGTATCATTGATACAAGTTCCTTCACCTACTTCATAGATTTCACGTAGTTTGAATATTATTTCCTGAAAAGTGCAGGGATTATCTAAAAGATTCCAAATATAACTTCCAACTTCATTTAGGTTATAATATTCTCCATTATCTATACTTAACATGACAACTTCCCCATCAATATAACTATATAATTGGTCCGGACTTTTTGACAATTTTGTGTTGAGATTTATTCGGTTTGTCATCAAATTTACCTTATTGATTGGGGTATTAAACAAATTTAACAAATATCTTGATTGATAAGTTATTTTGTTATCAATTTAATCCAAATACCCGAATTCTTTCATGACTGTTCCATTGTATTTTATGATTTGTTTGATCTGGATAGTATTTAAATGGTATTTCCAATTATTTGTTGTACCGCTTCTGAAAAACTTCTTCGAATGTATGTATTTCTCTTGGAAGCCAAATTTTTCTTCCTGTTCGACAAGTATATTAAAAGAGCTGTTTTTCAAGGCTTTTGATAATTTATCATCTGTATATTCAATTTTAAGAAAATCTAATGCCTTTGAAAATGTAAACTTTGGTCTTCCAATCATATCTTCAAAACGTATGATACAAATTGGATAATTAGATTTGAATACCCATGAGCTCACATGCTCTGACCATGATGAAAGCTGCTGTGGTATTTGATTCGCCAGTTTTGAGTTATTTAGACAGAATCCGAATTTATTATTGTTAATATTATTGATCGTTCTATCAAAATCGATGTCGTTATGGAATGCAAATGATACAGCTATATCTAACGGATTCCTGATGAAATATATCACACCTTTTGTAACTTCCTCTGGGAAGATCGGAGTTTTATTAGAATTTAGTCTCCACGCATCATGTGTTTTAAGAAACACATCACTTTCATTATCCAATGACATCATCCTGTATACTTCTGGTCGCAGAATTTCAATCTCATCAGTAGTAAGATCAGATGTATTAACTCCTAGGTAATTATCAAAAAGTGACCGATTACTGGATACAGTTGAGTTATTTAGATCGTTAATATTTGTTGGTTCTTCCAAATCTGAGAGGAGGTTGCTTAGAAAAATCCTAAACCAAGTGTTCCCTGATTTGGGATATGAAGCAAGCCAGACAATATTTTTTCTGACAGTAAGCATTATATATTAATGATGTTGTCCTCGACAAAAGTGGCTAAATCCCGAATCTGTATCGGCGAGGAGGGACGTTCAACTCTAAACACTCTGGTCAAAGCTGCCAGTTTCGTAAGATTTTCGAAATATGACTTTGTCTTGTTCAGTTTACTAATAAACTGGATTCGATATGTATTTTGCCTCAGTAGAATGAATTTTTCCGATCCAAATACTTCTTCAAAATGATAACCGGGTGTATTCTTTGTAGAAAGAATAATAATCTTATCTAATCCAATTGGATCCAATCTTCCTTTTAAGCAAACCGACTTTTTATATTTCTCAAGCTTTGGTCTTACCTTTTCAAGATCAAGACTTTCATTGAGGTGTAGAAGCACATCTTTCCAAAGCTTTAAATGGGGTATCCCGGGAAAAATATAGTGCCCATCTTCCTTTTCAAAGCCGATTACAGAGACGTCATCAGAAATTATCGAATAGCCCTTTTCTAATAATCCTGCAGCAAGAGATGATTTTCCGGAAGATGATACACCTGCAATTAATAAACCCTTATTATCTTTATTTACACTACTTGCATGAATAGCAAGCATACTCCGTTGATGAAGTAATGCCCCCATGGTTGAACCTAACAAAAAAAGTCGGACTTCTTCCGATGTCGCAGTTTCGGTGGCTTCAACAGTAATGTATTTCCCTTCCTGAACCCGGTACTTTGCAACTTTATCAAGTTTAAATAGAAAATCATCCTGTGCAGCTTCATAAAGAACTCCTGCCCCTTTTATTGATGGTAAATGATTCGGTACCTTATCAGACCTAATCAATACATCCGGCTCCTGTTCCTCGATAACAACTAGTTCAGGAAGAACAATATCTGAACTTATCGTTAATCCATGGACGTAGTAGTAATTATTTTTCAAAAGTTGTTTTCTGCAAAGATAAAAATTAACAGTGCAAAGTTGAAAATTTCCAGATTACAGCCATGATGATCCAGTTTCTGTTAAATTTGTTACTATGAGTTCTATTTTTGTCATTCTTCAGAAAAAAGATATCATCGATTTACCTTTGATCGTGGATATGGCAATGATGGAGATGGGATTCGATAATTCATCTTATTCTCATCCCCTTGTTATAGAAAATATTGGATTTGGCTGCCGCCTATCAAATGATACTCCAGAATCCAAGAATGAACAGATGCCATATCTTGATACATCATCTGGTTGCTGTATAGTTGCAGATGCCCGAATAGACTACAGGTCAGAATTAATAAAGCAGCTTGGTCTTAATGTATGCAATTCGCATGAACTTCCAGACGGCAGACTTTTATTATTATCATATCAAAGATGGGGAGATGAATGCGTGAAATATCTGTATGGAGATTTTGCTTTTATAATATGGGATAGATCAAAGAGAAGACTATTCTGTGCCCGAGATCATTTTGGATGCCGCCCGCTCTATTATATAAGCAACATGGATTATCTGGCGATTGCCACTAATCTAAAAGCTTTCAATGCATTACCTAATTTTGTGTATCAAATTAATGATCAGTTTATTCTCGATGCGATATGTTCCATTATTCCGAATGAGCAGGTCCAATCCTACCTGGGAATTAATCGGCTTCAACCGGCACATGTTCTCACTTATTCGCCAAAAGGACATGTTCAATTAAATCGTTACTGGGATCTCAGGATTCAGGAAAAATTTTCGCGTATATCCGAAAAGGAAGCTGAAATAAAGCTGAAAGATTTATTTATTAATGCAATCAGAGAAAGAAGCCGATCTATTTCGCCGATTGGTTTGGAATTAAGTGGAGGACTTGATTCTTCAAGTATTGCTTCATGCATAAACATGGTAATCGATCCAAAAACACCCATTTATGCCCTATCGCATACATTAGATATGGATCAACATGTAAGGTCTGTGGCATATAAGGAAGAATACCGTTACGGCTCAAAAGTAGTTGTGGGTAATCAGATCAGAGAGCATTTTCTAGTTGATGGGAAGATCGGAGAAGGAAGTTACTCAGCCATTATAAATTATCTAATTATTATGATGAGACCTGCAATTCAGAGTTTTGCCCTGATGTCAGACTTGCTCTATGCTCATGCGAAAGAGTTCAAAATAAAGGTACTTTTCTCAGGATTTGGAGGTGATGAAGGGATCACTTATCAAGGAGGGGGTCTACTAGAAGAGCTTATGCAGAAGAAAGATATTGATAAACTAAAGGAAATATTGAAGATTCGGATTAGAAAAAATGGAGGTAATTATTTTCGCCAATTCATCATCCTATATCTGAAGCGATGGGTGCCTGGATTGATGCAATTGCTGAGGAGAGACTGGCGAAGGTCAAGATTCCAGATATTCGCAATTAATAAAGGACTTGGTAATAGGTTCAGAATGAGGAGGAGATATTTTGCAAAAGTCCAAATACCCTCTGATCCAGATGTTAGGAAACGGCAATACAAACGTGTTATGCACCCGCATATCGCGGATCGATTGGAAAATTCATATTTTATTGCGAAAACAAAGGGAGTAGAATACAGATATCCTTTTTTGGATGTTAAGCTGATAGAGTTTTTTTATTCGATCCCATCTGAATACAAATATAAAAATGGTACAGGAAGATATCTATTTCGAATGGCTATGAAAGGAATACTGCCTGAAGAAATCAGGTTGCGGGAAGACAAGACAGGAGCCACAATCCCTAACGTTATGTATAGGATTGTTAAGGATGAAGAAATTTTCCGCGAGCTGATCGAGGAAGGAAGAAAATACAACAACTTTCATTATGTGGACTATGATAAATTACACAGAATGCTTGATCAATTCAAACCTGAAGAAAAAAGAAGAAAAATGAATTTCGCACCTCGGGCTTTTCTGAGTCCAATGAGTGTCCTTATCTTACAAAAATGGCAGAGAGAAGGCAAGATCAATATCGGTATCAAATGTTGATCGTTTGTAATATTACATTAACAAATCATGGATCTCCTCATGTCACATCTCAGATTCAAGAATGAAAAGGAGGTCATGCAATTTCTTTCCAGACACAGATTGTTTTCAGGAGACTTCATACTAAATGATGCTTTTAATCAGAAGAGTAGATCATGGCGAGAGTTTTTTAAAAATAAGGTTACCCGATCACTTCATCTCGCTTCTGTATTAACCAACTTGATACTGAAATTACGGGAGCAGCAGATTGATATTATTCCTTTAAAAGGACCATTGCTTGCTATCTCGCTGTATGGAGATATCGGTAAAAGGTATTCTGTAGACCTTGATCTCATGGTTCGAGATACAGATGTAGTAAAAATCAAAGGATCGCTTGATAGAATTGGTTTTAAACAAAACCATCCTAACCTTGACCTGTCTAAGAAACAATGGAATTACTATTTCAGGTGGAAAAAGGATATTAGTTTGGTGAATAGGGAGCTAGGCGTGTTTTTAGAACTGCACACCGGAATATACTACAACGAACTACTTAGCCACCAGAAGGAAAGGTTGTTTTTCGACAATTTAGCACAAGAAACATTTGGCGGGGTAACAGTCCCATGCATGAACCGGGATAACACATTTCTTTACCTTACCTATCATGGTGCACAACATATGTATTTTAGGCTATTTTGGCTTAGGGATGTGGCAGAAGCCCTTAAACGATGGGAACTTGATCATTCAAAAATTCTGAATAATGCATATGAACTTGGAATTGAACGATTACTTGGGGTGAGCTTGGAGTTGGCCCGGGAGTTTTTTGATTCAGCGATCCCAGAAGAGTATAATGATCTTCTCGAAAACAATACCGATAAAATTAAAAAACT
Source organism: Bacteroidales bacterium (assembly GCA_016926235.1). The sequence continues at coordinate 7,968 of JAFGOZ010000119.1, forward strand.
GAAAAATTTATGTGTTAAAAGGATCCTGGGACCTGAAGAGCTGACATTCATCGGTAAA
>JAFGOZ010000120.1 GCA_016926235.1 Bacteroidales bacterium
GAGAGCAGAGAGCATAGAGCAGAGAGCATAGAGCATGGAACCCGGAACCCGGAACTATTTTATTCCAGTCTCAGAGATTCGGCAGGATTTGTCAGACCAGCCCTGATAGCACTATATATGGTTGATACTAATGTAACAATGATTGCAAGCATCCCGGCACATATAAATATCCACGGATCCAATCGGGTTGGATAAGTATAATCCTGCAACCAGTTTTTCATATAAAAATATGCCCCGGCAAAAGCCAGAACCATAGAAATACCCACCAATATTAAAAACTCACTGCTGATCAGGAAAATAATCCTGCTTATACTGGCACCCAGGACTTTTCGGATCCCTATTTCTTTAGTACGCTGTTCCACTGTAAAAGAAGCTAATCCTATAATACCCAGACAGGCGATGATAATAATAAGTACTGAAAAATATGTGAATATTACACCTTTTCTCTCATCCGCCTTAAATTGTTGTGCAAAATCATCTTCAAGAAAAGTATATTCAAACGGGCTTTCCGGAAAAAGTTCTGTCCATTTGCTTTCAATATATTGTAGTGTCTCCTTTATATTTTCATCTTTAAACTTCACACTGACATAATAGTTGTTTTCTTTTAAAATAAGCATCAGGGTTTCAATAGGATTGTACAAACCATCCTGATGAAAATCTTTCATTACTCCCACAACCCGGAATGGTTTTTTAGCCCATTTATTAGTAATTCTTTTATCCAATGGTGCATCCCAGCCAAAACGCTGGGCCGCAGTTTCATTGATTATCACTGCATCGGTTGTATCTGATAAAAAATCACGCGAAAAATTTCTTCCTTCTACTATCGCGATCCCCATAGTTTCAATAAAGTCGCAATCGGCTGCGTATGAGTTTATTCCTTTCTCCTGCATACCTTCAGATGTTTCCACTGCAAAAATGTATTTTAATGCACCACTCCCGATATTATTGTTTGCACTGGAAACATTGATAATATTCGGATTCTGCATTAACGCATCCCTGATTACTGGGTACTTTTGTTGTATCTGCTGGCCTTTAAGTTCCATGATTATTATATTATGAGGATCAAATCCCAGTTCTTTATTTTTCAAATAATTAAGCTGCTTATAAATTACCCATGTATTAATTATTAAAGCAATGGATATGGCAAATTGCAAGACCACCAGGATCCTTCTAACATAAAAATTTGACATACCAGCTTTGGTCTCCTGCTTGATTACCGAAACCGGATTAAAACGGGATAAATAAAAAGCAGGATAACTGCCTCCTATTAATCCAATAAAGACAACAATAGCAATAAGGGTCAGGATCACCTGTGGATTGATTAAATAATGAATATCAAATAATTTACCGGTTATCTGATTATATGAAGGAAGAAGTACAATAATGATTATTATGCTTAAAATCAATGATATTAAAGTCTGAATAACCGATTCAGCAAGAAACTGCAAAATCAATGGCCAGCGATGAGATCCTGCCACTTTCCTTAATCCCACTTCCTTAGCACGATATGTGGAACGGGACGTCGCCAGATTCATGTAATTGATGCTTGCAATCAATAATATAAAAAATGCCACAATCGAAAATATATACACATATTTTATATCTCCGCTTCTGTCTGAACCCACATCGGATTTTAAATAAATATCCGTTAAAGGTTCAAGTATATTTTCAACATGCCAGTTAGATTCTCTTAGCGATGCTTCCATATATTTATCATACATTTCTTTCATCTTCTGCTGTAAAACCATAACATCTGTACCTTCTGCAAGTAATAAATACGTAATTATTGAAAAGTTACCCCAGAGCACAGGATTATCCTCCCAACTTTCTGTAGGCTTTGAAATAAGTGCAGAAAAAGTCAAATGGGAATTATTTGGAATATCTTTCATTATTCCGGTGATTTCAAAGCTTTTTCCACTGGCAGTACGAATGGTTTCTCCATAGGGATCTTCGTTTCCAAAGTATTTCTTCGCAAAAGACTCTGTAACAACCATTGCATTCGGTCTTGCTAAAACAGTTAAAGGATCTCCTTTTATCAAATCGAATGTGAACACTTTGAAAAAAGAACTGTCAGTATAAGCCACATCTTCAGTATACTGCTTTGCATCTTTGTCAATAAATAATTCACCCCAATTGGGAATAATCCTGACAAATTCTTCTATTTCAGGGTAATCTTCTTTTGCTTGAGGCCCAAAAGGCCTCTGGGTAGAATACCAGGTAAATTCTTCATCACTTTCCGTTATATGTGATAAAACCCGCACAATACGGTCTTTATTTTTATGAAACTGATCGTAACTGAGATCGTCAAAAACATACATTAAAAGAAATAAGCTGCTTACGATACCAATGGTCAGACTTAGTATAATAATCAGATTGTAACCAAATTCCTTGCTGATTTTCCTAAGTGTGACCTTAATGATATTTTTAAACATGATTTTTAGTGATTAATTGAAATTCAGAAATGGTAATAAAAGTCCGAGATAAAGCATCCACTATTAGAATATTTTAACTATAATGAAATGTAAGGATTTTTTCTGATTAATCAATTAGTTAATGTGCTTTAAATCAA
>JAFGOZ010000121.1 GCA_016926235.1 Bacteroidales bacterium
AAGAGCGGTTTTGTGATTACAAAGAACAGCGGCATTATACTTGGGGCCATGGCTTTTGAAGGTAATCCATACGACGGTCATACACTTGAGCCTCAACTGGAGCAGGTCTCAGATATAATGGGGAGACTACCGAAGGTTGCATTGGTTGACAGAGGTTATAAGGGACGAAAGGCCATTCTTGGGGTAGAGATCATGATGCCAGGCACAGGCAAAGGAAAAACTGCATATGAGAAGCACAAGAACAGACTCCGCTTCAGACGAAGGGCATCGATTGAACCAGTTATTGGGCATCTCATGAGTGATCACCGAATGCTCAAAAATTACCTCAAGGGTGTTGAAGGTGACATGATTAATACGATTATGGCAGCAGTTGCCTTCAATATGATGAAAAGACTAAGGCAGATCCGGGATGTCATTTATTTTGTCCTGGATTTACTGACTGGCCACTGGTCGGTCAAATATGTCACTGTACAGCATTATTGAAAAACACGACTTGTTAAGGGTCGAATAGTTAAAGCCACGAGGTTATATATGGATTCTAATGACATTAACGACTACATAGTAACCTGAGAAGAAAGACATCGATAAATGAATGAAATAAGTGCTGTGCAAGCATTAGCACACTCTAGGTTGCTTGAGGATACTAACAATCTGAGATTTGGTAAAACGGTTCTGTTTCATATTCGGTTATAAAATTAAATGGTTTTACTCATTCGCCGCGCCCTCTTGGGCTTGGCTATCATCTAATTTTAATCGGCCGAATATCCGGTAAGCTTACAGCAAGACTTAACAAGGATCAACAATTTTCTTTATTTAGTGCTAAAGAAAATGAAAGCAAACGTTCAAAAAGAACTCTGGAAAGAATTTTAGAATCAAGAGGACTTTATTGATCTATTAGGAATATTACAAGAAGGTTTCAACCGGATTCGATGATGGACATTTTATTCAATTATCGAATGCGATAGAAATTCGTGCCAAAATAATTTTTAAATTATGCAGGAAGTAATAAAAGCTGATCTTTATAGGTACGTACCACAACCTTACGGCATTTTTAAGCTGTTAAAGGGCTTCAGATCCCAGGGTTTCAGATATATGTTTTATCGTCGCAAGCTAAGACTTTGTAGGCGCATGAATCCCTTGAGGTTTTTTTATTGGGCTCTACTAAGACACTATATGTATAAATACGGGTTTCAGATTGGGGGTAATATTGGTGGCGGTCTCTTTATCGGTCACTTTGGGACCATAGTGACAGGTGCTGATGTCATTATTGGTAATAACTGCAATATAGCTCATGGTGTCACAATTGGAGTTACAAGACGGGGCTCTAAACCCGGAACTCCAATTATTGGGAATGAAGTGTGGATCGGAACAGGTGCCGTAATAGTTGGTGGAATTTCCATTGGAAATAATGTTTTAATTGCCCCTAATGCTTACGTTAATTTCGATGTGCCAGATAATTCTATTGTTATTGGAAACCCTGGGTCAATAATACCTAGCCTTAACGCAACAAAAGATTATATTAATAATAAGTATCGTTCTTAGAATCTCAATAATAAATATTTATGATTGCAATACATAAAGCAAAAGGAGGATTTGACATAAGGTGGATTGAATACTGTGAGGCTAAAGGGATTGACTATAAGATAGTTAATTGTTATCAGAATGATATTATCAGCCAGTTAAGTGATTGCGATGCTTTGATGTGGCAATTTTATCAGGGTAGTCCGAAAGACGTGCTAATGGCTAAGGAACTCATGTTCTCATTAGAACATGCCGGCTTCAGGGTATTTCCTGATTTCAGATCAGCGTGGCATTTTGATGATAAAGTTGGACAAAAATATTTGCTCGAATTAATAGGGGCTCCTCTGGCTCCAACCTGGGTTTTCTATGAAAAAGCCGATGCTATCGAATGGGCAAAGCTATCTTCTTTTCCAAAGGTATTTAAATTGCGTGGCGGGTCCAGTTCTCAGAATGTAAGACTTGCACATACCAGGGAAGAGGCTATGAGACTTATCAGGCAGGCATTTGGCCGAGGATTTCCTTCATATGATCCTGTCGGAAGCCTGAAAGAGCGCTGGAGGCTTTTTTGTTCAAAGAAAACACCTTTCAGAGACCTGTTTGAAGGCCTGGCACGGTTCATTATCCCTCCACCTTATTCAAAAATAAAAGGGCGTGAACGTGGGTATATATATTTTCAGGAATTTATTGTCAGTAATTCTTATGATATAAGAGTTGTGGTAATTGTAGATAAAGCATTTGCTATAAAACGAATGGTTAGAGAGAATGATTTCCGCGCTTCGGGTAGTGGTGATATTTTGTATGAAAGAACCTTTATAGATGAAAACACCGTAAAAATTTCTTTTGATATTGCAAATAAACTTCAAAATCAATGTGTTGCATTAGATTTTGTATATGAAGATTCTAGTCCATTTTTGGTTGAGATTAGTTATGGCTTCACTCCAAAAGGATATGACCCTTGCCCGGGCTATTGGGATAAAAACCTGGTCTGGCATGAAGGAAAGTTTGACCCCTACGGATGGATGGTAGAGAACCTTATTGCGAGCTTAGATAGTAAAGATTAGGTTACAGATAACTGAAGTAGTTATATTTATAGATGGGAATGAAAAATTTATGCCTCTTAATACCGTCGCTTCAGGCGGGGGGAATGGAGAGGGTTATGTCCGAACTTGCGGGATATTTTGCTGCACGGAAAGATATTGAAATACATTTGGTATTGTATGGTATTACAAGGGAAATTTTCTATGCGATACCAGAAAGCATTATCATGCATAAGCCCGTATTTCAATTCAATAATAACTGGAGAAGGATATCATCATTGAGAACATTATTCTTTTTGAGGGCTACCATAAAAAAGTTGAAACCATCCTCTGTTTTAAGTTTTGGTGAGTACTGGAACAGTTTCATTCTAATTGCTCTATTTGGGTTAAAATACCCGATCTATATTTCAGACAGATGTCAGCCTGACAAAAGCCTGGGAAAATTTCATGACTTGTTGCGGAAGATCCTTTATCCTAAAGCTACTGGAATAGTTGCCCAGACACAAAAGGCTGCAGAAATATATCGCAAACAATTTAATCACAATAACATAAGGATTATCGGTAATCCGATCAGGACCATTAAGTCACGAAAAAATATTCAAAGGGAAAATATAGTTTTAATGGTAGGGAGACTTATCAAAACAAAGCATCAGGATAAGCTCATTGAACTCTTTTTAAAGTTGTCAAAACCGGGATGGAAACTTGTGATCGTAGGATATGATCATCTTAAACAGAATACCTCGAGACAATTAAAGAAAATCATTTCAGATAATAGTGCCGAGGAGTTGGTCATACTTGAAGGAAAGCAAACTGATGTAGAGAATTATTATTTCAAAAGTAAAATATTCGCATTTACTTCAAGTTCAGAGGGCTTCCCGAATGTAATAGGTGAAGCCATGTCTGCGGGTTTGCCTGTTATAGCTTTTGATTGTGTAGCAGGGCCATCAGAAATGATAAAGGATAACGTAAACGGTTACCTCATCCCTTTATTTGATTATGATTTGTTTCAGAAAAAACTTGAGACTCTTATGGATTCTGAAGGATTGAGAGTCTCATTTGGGGAGAAAGCGAAGGAAAGTATTGTTCAATTTTCAGTCGAAAATATATGTGAACAATATTTGCGATTCTTGTTGGACTGACCCTAAAGCGATGTTAAACTTAAGAGTATATTGATATGAAAACTTTAATTACCGGCGGTGCCGGATTCATAGGGTCAGCAATTGTCCCTGTGCTTCAAAATGAAGGTCACGATGTAAATGTATATGATAATCTCTCATTTGGAAGCAGGAACTTTATTGAAGTACCTGATGACCATTTCTTCCTTGGTGATATAAGGGATTTTCATAAAGTAGAAGAAGTGCTAGCTGAATTACAGCCGGAGATAGTGGTGCATTTGGCTGCAATACACTTTATACCTTATTGTAATCAGCACCCCTTCGAGGCAGCAGATACAAACATCAGAGGTACAATGAATGTCCTTAGAGCCTGCGAAAAACAATCTTCACTTAAAAAGCTATTTTTTGCATCTACTGCAGCGGTTTATCCCATATCTGATGAGGCAATGAACGAAGAGCATGAACTATTGCCACTTGATATTTATGGGATCAGCAAACTGACAGGTGAACACCTGTGTGAAAAATTCTATCTTGAAACAGGTGTGGATACGATCGTCTGCCGTTTCTTTAATGCATTCGGACCCAAGGAGACAAATCCCCATCTGATACCGGAGATTGAGAAACAACTTCGTGAAGGTTTGAGAACAATCAAGCTAGGTAATCTCACTCCCAAACGCGACTTTATACATACCTATGATATGGCTTATGCTGTGAAGCAGTTATTAAATCTCAAAAATATCGGATATGACACTTTTAATCTAGGCCGCGGAATTGAATATTCTGTTGTTGAAATAGTTGAGGCGTTTGAAAGGCAATTAAATGAAAAAATAACGATCGAAGCTGATCCTTCCAGAATAAGAAAAGTAGAGAGAAAGCATCTGCTTGCAGACGTCTCAAAATTAAAGAAGACAGCACAATGGCAACCAGTTTGGGGAATTGACGAGGGTATAAAAAGCCTGGTTCAGAGTTGGTCTATTTAATGTCTTAATAAAACTCAACAAATGGAAACGAGAAGAACTAACCTGGGGATAATATTCAACTTTAACTCCTCATGGATGGGGGGTATCATTTATATCCTGAATTTGATCAAAACGCTCAATTTTCTTGATGATGCCGAAAAACCGGCAATATATCTGTTTTACAGAGCTGACCTGAAGAAATTTACAGATCAGATAAGCTACCCATTTTTTCATGCCGTTGAATGGACCTTCCCTCAGGTTTATAATGGTTATATGCAATCATGGCTAACAGGCAGGAATGTATTTATTGATAAAATTATCAAAACATACAAACTCGATGGCCTTTATCCCTTACATGATTATCCGGTTAGGACAAGATCCAGAACAAAAATCGTTTGTTGGTATGCTGACCTTCAACATAAGCACTACCCTGAGTTTTTTACCAAAAAGAAACTGTTGGAGCGTACTCTGAGAATAAAATTCATCCTCAGAAATTCGGATGACCTAGTTGTTTCAAGCCAGGCAGTGGCAGATGACTTTCATAAGTATTTCAGGTTGAAGGAACAAATGAGAATGCATATATTTCATTTTGTTTCTGTTATTGATGACTTCAGTGGATTAGATTTTAAAGATTTACGGGTAAAATATCAATTGCCCGAAAAATACTTCATGATCTCAAACCAGTTTCATAATCATAAGAATCACAAGGTTTTGCTAAAAGCCCTTGTAATGTTGAAAGAGAAAGGAACAGATGTTCATCTTGCTATGACCGGTCGTTTTCCTGATGCCGCTCATTCGCCATATATGAAGGAGTTGCATTCAATTATCAAACAGCACCATCTTGAGGCTCAGATTAGTCTCTTAGGAATTATTCCGCGTAATGAACAACTATTATTAATGAAATACTCTCAAGCTGTTTTACAGCCAAGTTTGTTTGAGGGTTGGAGTACTGTCATCGAAGACGCTATTTCACTTCAGGTTCCTGTAATTGCATCTTCCTTACCGGTGAACATTGAACAACTGGGTCCCCATGGGAATTATTTTGAACCGCATGATGATATGAGATTGGCTGAAATCCTGTGCAATTTCCCAATCAGGAACCTGAGCGATATCTTTTATGAAGATTACAAACAAAGAATCACTAAGGCAGCCAAATTCTTTATCGAAATATTCAAGAGTTGAGAATGTTGGAAGAACTAAAGCAAAACATTCTTTTGAATCTTAAAAATATCCCTGGTTGGCGAACTGACCGCAAAATCGTTGTAATTGAATGCGACGATTGGGGTGGAATACGGATGCCCTCAAAAGAAGTTTACGACCTGCTTGTCCGAAAAGGGCTTAAGATCAATCAAAACAGGTTCAATCTGTATGATACCCTTGAATCTGTTGAGGACCTTGAACAATTGTTTGAATGCCTGAATAGCGTAAGAGACATTAATAATCAGCCGGCAGTAATAACTGCAATCACCAACGTTGCAAATCCCGATTTTGAAAGAATTAAGTTAAGTGGATTCTCAGAATACTATTATGAGTCCTTCCCCGATACTATAAAGCGATATTACCCGAATAAAGAAGTATTCAAGCTTTGGCGCGAAGGGACAGATGCGGGCATTTTTATTCCAGAACTTCACGGGCGTGAACATATATCAGTTCAGTTATGGCTTCAAAAACTCAGAGAGGGAGATAAAAACCTTCTTATGGCATTTGAGAATGGTTTTACGGCGGTTGATTTGCCCGGTTTAAAGGAACCGGAATCAGGATTCAGGGCAGAGTTTTATTTTAATTCAGATTTACAAAAACCATTTCTGATTAGGTCAATAAAAGAAGGCGTGTCCCTTTTCGGTAACATATTTGGCATTCATCCGAGGATTTTTGTACCGGGCAATGGTATTTTCCATCCTGATTTTGATAAGGTAGTAGCCTCTGCCGGAATCAGGTTCCTTTATGTTAATCACAAAATGGCATATCCCGTGAAGGGCGGTAATCTTAAATACAGGCGTTTCATTACAGGCAAGAAAGGTCCTGGAGGTTTAACTTACTATACACGTAATTGTGCGTTTGAACCAACTGAGCCGCGTTATCTGGGTGCAGACTTTACATTAAAGCAGGTTGAAGCGGCATTCAGATGGGGGAAGCTGGCAAATATCAGCACTCATCGTGTCAATTTCGTGGGAGGGATGGACATATCAAACCGGATAAAAGGCCTGACCGAATTGAAATTACTGTTAAAAAAGATGATCAGAATATGGCCGGATATTGAATTCATGAGTTCAGGGGATGCCCTTGATTATATGAAAAATAAGAACTAAAGAATCAGGATGCAGCGAAGAATAGTCTTCATTAACCAGGCGACCGGATACCTTACAATTGACATTATCAATGAATTTGCCAAGGAATTTGAAAAAGTAGCGCTTATAACCGGGAGTGTAAGAATTCAGGATGTTTCGCTTGATAAAAAAGTCCATGTCTCTTATATAACAAAATACAACAGGGGTAACACCTTTAAGAAGTTAGCCTCCTGGTTATTGGGAACTGTGCAAATCTATTCACTACTGGTTGTAAGATACCGGAAATTTGAAAGATTTTACTTTACCATTCCTCCAACTTCCTACTTACTTGCTAATCACTTCAGATCTTTATATGCAGTTGTAGTGTATGATTTGTATCCTGACGCACTTCTGACCTATGGCTTTAACAGTAGGGGCTTAATATATAAATGGTGGTTAAAGCGGAACGAGAGGGCTTTCACCAGGGCACACAAAATATTTACATTAAGTGAAAGAATGAAGTCTCAAATACTTGCGTATGCTAGTAGAAGCAAAGTAACAGTCATATCAAACTGGGCTGCATTTAATGATATGCCATGTGTAGTAAAAGAGAAAAACAAGTTGATAAATGAACACAATCTGCAAGGGAAATTCATAGTTCAATACTCTGGCAATATAGGCGTTACCCATAGAGTTGAGGTACTAATTGAAGCAGCTGAGTTACTGGCTTCTTATGAAGATATAATATTTTTAATTATTGGCAGGGGCGATAGAATGAAAACCATAGGCTCCATGATTCAGAATAAAAAGCTGAAGAACTGTATGCTGCTTCGTTTCAGAAAAGATGATGAGCTGTTCGATTCACTCTGTGCAGCAGATCTGGCAGTAATTACCCTTGACGATAGGACACCTGATATCAGCGTTCCAAGCAAGACTTATAATATAATGGTGGCAGGTCTTCCAATTATGGCTATCGCTGCAAAGACTTCGGAAATATCCGAGATGATTGATAAGCATGGTAACGGAAAATCATTTGATAAGAATGACCTTGAAGGAATGTGCCGATTTATTACTGAATTAAAAAATAATCCGGATTACCGAATCACTTTATCAAAAAAGTCATTGGCAGCGGCACAAAACTACACAAGAAAGAATGCCAAGGAATACTGTGAAATTTACTTAAATCAATAGCCCTAATTTTTTATGGAGCCATTGAAGAGAATATTATATGTTTTTTATTACCTGAAGGAAACTGATCTCAGGCAGATTAGATCATTCATAAGATATGCCTCAGCAAAATCGGGAAGAGCCAAAATCACGATAGTTGCTGACATGGTCGTTTCTGCTTTTATATATAATGTTTCACTTAAAGATTATTTTTGTTTCAGGTTCTTCGAACTTTGTGATGTAGGGAGGAAGGAATGGGCCGGGACCGGATATATGTACCAGTATCAGCTGCTCATGAATCCCAAAGGTGCACGAGAGGTTCTGCAGAACAAGATCAAGTTTCTGAACCATTTCAGATCTGTCATAAAAAGAAGATTTTATAGCCTACATGAGTTAAAGGAAGATGCACGAATGACAGGGCAAATGCTTCAAAATTCCTCAGGTCTCCTTGTACTTAAAGGTTCACGCGGACAGGTTGGAGCTGAAGTAAAAATAATAAAGTGCGATGATTACACAGTTACTTCAATCATTGATTATATGAAGAAGCATAATTATGACCTGATTGAAGAGTATGTTGTGCAACACCGTGAACTTATGGCTTTATCACCATCTGGGTTAAATACCGTAAGGATAATTACCCAGCTACATGATGGATCTGTTCAGATTCTCGGTGCCCGGCTCAGGATATCTGTTAATTCAGCAGTTGACAATATGGCTGCAGGCAACCTGGCCGCCCCAATTGATCCCATAACAGGAATCGTAAATGGACCGGGGGTATACAGTGACATAACTAAGGAGGACCAGTCGTTTCACCCTGTGACCGGAAAGGCGATTATGGGCTTAGTTCTACCATTTTGGGCGGAGGTAATTGAACTGGTAAAAATGGCCGCTAAAGCCGTTCCAGATAACAAATCAGTAGGATGGGATATCGCTATTACAGAAAATGGACCAGAGTTAATAGAAGGAAATCATAACTGGTGCAAGCTGCTATGGCAAATGCCGGTTAAGCGCGGATTAAAAAAGGAGATTCAAAAATATCTCTGATGGAAAAAATCCTTATTTTTATAAAGCATCACTTTATTTTTCTTTGGAGAATTATCGAATTAGGCAACAGTTCCATTTTTAGGATTATTTATAAACAAAAACTGGAAAAATTGCTGTCATCAATCTTTAATGAATTTAATAATACTCCGTTTTCCTGCAGAAGGCTAAAAATATCAGATTTTCAAAATCTGAATAAGCTCATTAGCTCACAGAATGAAACTGATCTTAAGTATTTCAACCCCCATGGATTTGATCTCTTATCCTTAAGGCGACAGTATGAAAATCATTCCTTTCTCATGATGGGCGCATTCGATAAAGAAAAAATGGTGGGATATTTTTTCCTTAGGTTTTTTGTTAACAAACAATGCTTTGTCGGGCGATTGATTGATAAGGATTATAGGGGCAAGGGAATCGGGTCAGTAATGAACAACATTATGTATCATATTTCCTGGAGAATGCGCTTTCGATGTATGTCAACCATTTCTCGCAACAACAAGGCAGTAATGCAAGCACATGCAAAAAATCCGACGATGAGAATTATTAAGGAGCTGCAAAACGAGTATCTGCTAGTTGAGTTCAGGAAAGAAACCCCCGGATGGGAGAATAGATATTAAATTTTTAGGATATTTCCATTGGAATTATAATGAAATAACGAGAGGGCGAATTAGTGTTAAAAAGGATTTTTGATTTTATTCTGGCATTCTTCGGCTTAATTCTGTTTAGTCCGGTTCTTCTATTTTTAGCATTGTTGATAAAGCTGCGGATGCCAGGACCGGTCATGTTCAAGCAGGTACGGGCCGGAAGGTATGGTAAGCCATTTACGATTTACAAGTTTCGCACAATGATTTCCAATCATGGAGGGAGTACTGTTTCTGTCATGGGAGAAAGTCGTATTACACCATTAGGAGCGATAATGCGTAAATATAAGTTAGATGAACTCCCTGAGCTTTGGAACGTACTTAAAGGAGATATGAGTTTTGTTGGCCCAAGGCCTGACATGCCTAGTTATGCCAACAAATTGGTCGGAGAAGAGAAGCATATCCTGGAGCTTCGTCCAGGAATAACCGGTGTGGCGACATTAAAATATTCAAATGAGGAGGAGCTATTAGCGTCAGTTCCTGATCCTCAGGCATACACTGACCATGTGCTTTGGCCTGAAAAGGTGAGGCTTAATCTTGAATATTATCAAAACAGAAGTTTTGTGGGAGATTTATCCATTATTATAAAAACTGTTGCAGGGATCAGGCTCTTCAGCCATTAATGTGTGTTATTATGAATGAAGTCGTAACAATAATCTTTGAGAATCTTAAGTTAAATGTTTATATGTTGATCACATACAAGAACCACATAAGATGAGAGCTTACTTTAGGAGAATATTTAGTCGATATATGATGTTCCCCAATAAGCTATTCAGAAACGAATAAGAATTTCAAATCATGTTAATAATTCATGTAACCGTCGCTTATAATTGCCCTGAAGAACTTGAGCTCTTGCTCGAAAGTATTGGAGTTCAGGAAGAAGAGGAGCACCATATTATTTGTGTAGATAACAGCAATATTTCCAGTAAAGCAGAAAACAGGCTTCTTTGTCAGAGCTTTAACACGAAACAAAACTATCACATAGAGTATTTTCCCCTTAGCAAAAACTATGGATCGGCCACTGGCTTCGCGATCGGAATGACTATTGGCTATAAAGAAGCAGCTGATTATATATGGCTCCATGATCAGGATGGTCATCCCTTGCCAAACTGTCTGCATGAAATGCAAAGGTACCTGGCTATGGGGACTTCAATCTTGAGTCCAAAAATCCTGGATCAGAACGATGAATATTTATCTCCTTTTCATGGAAATTACGACAGATACATGAATAAATTCCCGGTGACTTTTAATGGAGAATTTACATGGGCTGAAGTTGCGGGTACTGCTGGCTTGTTAATTAAACGGGATATAATTGATAAAATAGGAGTCTATGATTATCATGACTATTTTACAGGTAATGAAGACTTTGACTATTGTCTGAGGAGTATGAGACTGGGAAATAAAGTGTGTGTGGTCAAAGATGCTCAATACTACCATCCAAACAAACAGGAGAATAATGCGAGATTTACACCTATTCGGAACTACTTCGGTGAGATTAATGCTTCCTGTAATACATATGAAGCATATCAGGATTTATTTTATTATATTAAATTTTACAGACATAATTTTTTATTCACTTATTTCTATTCTATTGTCAGGGTTTTAATTAAGAAGATTATTCTTCGTCCAATTTATTTAAGACCCACTTTGAAATGTTATTTTCACGGATTTAGAAGCAGATATCTTTCTTATTGGAGAAAGACAATTATTGATCCCACGATTTATCTTGAATAAATTCTTGTCTTGCTTTAAATTACTCTTTGTGTATTCAGGATTTATTAAGAACCATTTCAAGAACATATGAGATTAATTAGTAGAATAAAATCAAAAATTCCTCTTAAGTATAAATTATTTGTAAAAAAAGCACCTTATTTCTTCACTTATTTACTAACGCCTCTGAATTATAATAATCAGTATCATAATAACTTAGATTTATTAAGACGTAAAATTAATTTGTATTTTAAATTTTTCTCAAGGGAAAAAGAGCTTTCTAATGAACTTGACTTTATAAATAATAAGTCGAGAAAAGGTATTAGCTATTCTTTCGTCTTTCCATATAAATTTGTATTTGATTATGATCATAATTCAATAAATGTATATAAAGATGAAAGGACTGGATTATTTTATGTAATCCATAAAGGGAAGAAGCTTTATTATAGTAGAATTTATCAATCGGAGGATGCCGTAAAGCGTGCTTACAATAAAATATCGATTGAACAGGATCAAAAATCTCCCCACAGATATATAAATGATGATTTCAATGTTGAAGAGAACGATGTGGTTATTGACATTGGAGCAGCAGAAGGTAATTTTTCCTTGGAGGTGGTTGAAAAAGCAAGTGCCCTATACATAATTGAGGGTGACACTGACTGGATTGAAGCACTAAATGCCACTTTTGGGCCGTGGAAAGATAAAGTCCACATTATAAGTAAATATATTTCAGATGTTGACAATGAGAAATGGGCAACATTAGATAATCTGTTTGGAGTGACTCCTGTTAATTTCATTAAAATTGATGCGGAAGGCGATGAGCTTTTGATTTTAAGAAGTTCAAGTAAAGTATTTAGTATTAACAGCTTCCTGAAACTATTAGTATGCACATATCATAAGAAGAATGATGCAAAAGTTATTGCAGGCATACTAGATAATTATCATTTCAGGTACTCTTATTCAGATGGTTATATGTTAAATATATATGATAAACTGTCTCCACCATACTTCAGGCGGGGACTCATAAGAGCACAAAAATAAATTATTATAGAAGACATATAGCCTGCCGCAAAATTAAAAGCCATCGAGAAGATAGGCTTTTATGAGGATTCAGCTAAATTGTTGCGGTGAAACCTGCTGCAAAATCGCAAAGAGCTTTAAAAGAAATGCATTTAACCTTGATTAATCTCGGAAATATTAATTTTAGAAGATACTATTCAAAGCTAAAAATTAAAACTGTTGGCCCTCATGAGCTGAGCGCTCTGTATTTCAAACAAGCTGGTGCCTTCACAGTGATTAAATTTCTCAGCATTTTAATTTCTATAATCTATGTGCCTATTGTTCTTGGATACCTTGACCAGGAAAAGTATGGAATCTGGATAACACTTACTACAATCGTAGGCTGGATTCAACTATTGGAATTAGGTATGGGAGGCGGATTACGGAATAAGTTGGCTGAAGCCCTTGCTCTGAAACAGTATCAAAAGGGCAGGGTATTCATCAGTACAACTTATGTTCTGGTTGGCGGTATCTTTCTCATAACTTTAGTAGTGTTTTATCTTATCAACCCACTGCTCAATTGGAATAAAATCCTGAATACCACCTTGATTTCGTCTTCCGAATTGCATACTCTCAGTAACATTGTGGTTACATTTATTATACTAGGGATCATATTACGACCTGCTACTATTGTTTATACTGCTCATGGCAGAACTTCTGTCAGTGGTGTCGTTCAATTAATAATAAGTCTTACAAATTTATTATTGATATGGTTGGTTTCTTTTTTCTCAACTAAAGGCAATATTATATTACTGGCAACTATACTAACCGGAGTTCCAGTTCTGGTATATATAGTCTTCTCTGCATATACTTTTTTCTTTAAATATCCTGACCTACGGCCATCTTTTAAACTGATACAAATAAAGGAGTCTGAAGGTTTAGTACGTTTGAGTATGCAATTCTTTGTGGTAACATTAACAGCAACAATTGTTTACTCGTCGGTTCCATTTGTTATTACTCAATTGTTCAGTCCTAATGAAGTTGCCGTATACTCTATAGCAAACAGCATATTCAATCTGCCAATTATGCTTATTGGTTTAATAACTACTCCTGTACTGCCGTTGGTCACTCAGGCTTTTGCCAGACAAGATTTGTCATGGATTCGTTCAATGCTTAGGAAAATGAATGTATTTTCATTGGTTTTAGTAGTCGGCACAATAATTATGATCATCATCAGTCCCATTATTTATCGCATTTGGATCGGCACCAAATTATCAGTGCCTTTTGGGCTGTCGGTAACTGTTGGCATTTATGCTATAATAAACATTTTGACAACACCTTTTTCGACATTCATCAATGGCGTGGGTAAAGTCAGAATATTGACGATTCTTGCCCCACTTGGTATTACCATTTATTTGGGATCAGCTATTCTATTTTCAAAGTTATTGAATAATGTAATTGGAGTGCCAATTGCATTAAGTATTTCAAGTCTCATTGGCCTTGTCGCTATACCTTTAACACTTAATAAATACTTAAAAAGACCTGAGCATAAAAACTAAGTTTCATTGGCAGAAAAAGGATATAATGAGTAGTGTTGCTATCTCACCATGATCTGATGTTTTCAAACCTAAATTTAATAGAAAGCCTTAACTCAATTAGTAAAAAATCTATACAGATTTAGGAGAAATTATTCGACTACGGTTTGTAAGTGGATTGTCATTCAGGAATTGCATAGTTTTAAATTGAACGAAAAGGTGT
This sequence comes from Bacteroidales bacterium, assembly GCA_016926235.1. Next base: position 14,216 of record JAFGOZ010000121.1, read on the forward strand.
TTTTTAATTCTCTTTCATACATATTTTTTTTATTTGTAGTTGCTTTAGTAATTTATTTAATACCTGGCAAGTACAAGTGGCTATGGTTATTGATTTGTAGCATCTATTTCTATTATTCAATACTACCCTCATACTTAATTCTTTTTTTTGCATTGATAGTCTTTAATTATTTCATGGGGTTAGCAGTTGAGCGTTTGGGGATATGGCGAAATTTTGTTTTTATTTTTGGCATATGCTCTAACGTAATTGTTTTGGCCTTCTTCAAATATTTTGGATTTTTCCAATCATTGGCTGCTGACATAAAAGAGTTATCAGAGCATGATCCTCTGGTAAAAATATTTCTACCCGTGGGACTGTCGTTCTTTATTTTTACAATATTAAGCTACCTTATTGAGGTTAAAAGGAGTACTGTTAAGGCTGAACGTAATCTTGGAATATTTGCATCCTCTTTGTTGTTCTTCCCAAAAATAATGCAAGGTCCTATTGAGAAACCAGGGAGTATATTTTCTCAATTCAGAGAAAATAATTGCTTCAATTTTGAAATGGTTGTTGAAGGCTTAAAACTAATGCTTTGGGGCTATTTTAAAAAGCTTGTTGTTGCAGATAGGCTTGCAATATATGTTGACGCAGTGTACAATAATTATGAGTATCATAGTGGGGTATCCTTGCTAGTGGCTACAATTTTCTATTCTTTTCAAATCTATGCTGATTTCTCTGGTTACACAGATATCGCTGTGGGTTCTGCAAAAGTCCTTGGCTTTAACCTCACCAATAATTTTAACAGGCCTTATTTTGCCAACTCGATCAAAGAGTTTTGGAATCGTTGGCATATAACCCTTTCAGTATGGCTCAGAGATTACCTGTTTTTACCACTCGCCGTTTCTTTCGCTGGAAGGATGAAAAAGACAAAGTACTTCGGAATAGCCACAGAGAAATGGATTTTTATGCTTGCTGTCTTAATCACTTTTTCTATTTGTGGACTGTGGCATGGAGAAGGATTTAATTTTCTTATATGGGGATTGCTCTTTGGTGTTTACTTAACAGTAGCCAATTGGACTCTTTTTATCAAAAAAAATCTACGAATGAAATTAGGAATATCAAAGAAATCAATATTATACAGAGTATATGGAATTTTAATCACATTTATCCTTGTTTCATTCACATGGATATTTTTCAGGGCTGATTCTGTAAGTGATTCACTTAGTATTATTAGAAGGATCTCTGATCTGAATGGGCCACTGTTTCTCGATAAAACAACAATGGTCTATAGCCTGATAGGGATAATTCTTTTAGTTTATTTAGAGATAAAGAGAGAGATTGGAGAGAAAGGTCATTTGCCTTTTAAAGAAAATTATTGGTACATTGAGCATTTGGAATATGCATCCTTGATAATAATAATCTTGCTAATCGGCGTTTTTGATGGTGGACAGTTCATTTATTTTCAGTTTTGATACTTTAGTTGTTAATGAAGAGGAAGAGAACCATACAATATCTAGCTTTTAGTTTTTTATTTATAGCTCTAACTTTTATATTTGATCAGGTATTGGGGAAGGTATTGCACTATTTCTATTTTAGGTCAGAGTATGGAGCTATTTATCATCTGACGTATTCTTTGGACAGTACAGAAGCAGATGTAATAATTCTTGGTTCATCAAGAGCGCATAATCATTATGTACCGAAAATAATTGAAGACAGACTTGATTTAACTTGTTTCAATACAGGAATGGATGGGAATTACATGTTCACCAGTTTTGCTATTTATAAATCATTGGTTAATCGATATAATCCAAAGATCGTATTGTTGGATATCAGTTTAAATGAGCTTTATAAAGGGTCAGGAAATCATGATGAATTGAGTTCATTGCTTCCATACTATAAGAATAAGCCAGAAATCAGAGACATTATCTTGTTGAAAAGTAAATTTGAAAGATTAAAGCTAATTAGTAAGATTTATCCATTTAATTCGACCTTATTGGCAGTAGCTGAAGGCAATATCAGGACCGAAGATATTAATGAGCTTAAAGGGTATTTGCCTTTAAATGGGAGCTTGATAGACACTTGTATTGGACCTATAAGGACAATAACCCAAGAGGTGGATACAAATAAGATAAGAGTACTGGAAGAAATAGCCTCTGACTGCGAGATAAAGAACATCAGACTTATTTTTATTCAATCACCGGCCTATACAAGAACAACTCAGGAAAAGAGTGCTTCTATTCTTAATAAACTAGCAACAAAGCATAAAGCGGAATTTTGGAATTATATTAATGACACGATGTTTTTAAAAGCTGAATATTTTAAAGACAAATCTCATATGAATGCCTTGGGATCGTATGAGTTTACCAAATCGATTTCTAATCGGTTCTGAAAATAATACCCTGAAAGCATAATGTTCTTTTACGTTATGGTTAATCTAAATCAACGAGACTGTTAATATCTTAATAAATTCTCAGTATGCAGATAAGTGGTGACCTGAACTATATACTAAAAATTCTTATCAGCTAAATTGAATTAACTTTTGAGGGATAGATATGGCCATCATCTCACTCTATTTTCCATTGCTGACAATCATTTCGATTTTTATCTTCTATCTTTTAAATCATAAATATCGAGTTGGTTTTCTGGCATTACTCAGTTGCAGTTTCATTGCCACATATAGTTATTATCTTCTTTTATACGTCGTAGTATATGCAATAATTAACTTTTTTCTTGGTATTAAAATCCCAAATTCCAGGTTTAAGACTGCAATATTCAGATCAGGTATTATAATTAATCTGTCACAGCTTATTATTCTTAAATATGCGGATTTTACTATTGATCCACTGTTTCAGTTATTTAACACTGATCTTCATATTTCAGGAATTTCAGAAATTATTATTCCTGTTGGAGTCTCATTCTTTACCATGCAAGGTATTGGTTACTTGGTAAACATAAAAATGGGTTGGGAGAAACCAGAGAAAAGATTCTTGGATTTTCTTTTATATATTACTTTTTTCCCCAAGTATCTGTCCGGCCCAATCGAGCGCTCAAATCATTTTCTGCCCCAACTTAAAATAAATAAGTTCTTTAATGAACAACAAGTGACAGAAGGAGTTAGAATCGCATTGATTGGATTTTTTAAAAAAATAGTTATTGCAGACCAACTAGCCAATATTGTGAATAATGCTTATACGAACATTGATGCAGCGGATGGAGTTTACTTATGGGTAGTGATTTTTATTCAACCTCTTTATCTCTATTTTGATTTTTCAGGGTATACTGATATAGCAATCGGTTTTGCAAAAACTTTTGGTATTCAATTATTGCCAAATTTTAACCGACCATTTTTATCTGAGAATGTTACCGGATTTTGGAGAAGAATGCATATGTCACTATCCTTTTGGTTTAACGATTATGTGTTTAAACAATTGAGTTTTAAATATCGCAGATGGGGTAAATATGCATCAGTATTTGCGGTATTTGTCACTTTTGCTCTTTTTGGGATCTGGCATGGAGCCGGATGGAATTTTATGGTTCTGGGTCTTTTACAAGCTGCAGCTATAAATTTTGAATTCTTTACAAAAAAGAAACGATCAGAAATATTCTCAAAACTACCAGGATTTACAAGAGTCTGGACAGGAAGGATATTGACTTATATATTTTTTAGCGTATCTCATGTATTTTTCTTTACTCCTGACATTGATACAGCCTTCCGCTTCTTTTCTAAGTTAAACACTACGAATAGTTTAATACGAGCTGATTTAACTACGAGTCCATTTCTACTGGCGCTGTTTCTTTCGTGCTTATTTCTTCTTATTGAGGTTTTGAAGAATGATTTTCCGTATTCAACAGCTAAAATTGAATCTTACATTTTGGGTGATAGAATAATTTTTAAGTTTCTAAGGGTGGCATTTTACTATTTAATGATTCTGACTATATTAGTATTCAGAACTAAAACAGAGCAATTTATTTATTTTCAGTTTTGATATACTATGGGTAAATATGCCATAAAAATATTAATTTTTATTTTCCCGTTTATAGCATTGCTTGTCGAACCATTATTGTGCTTATCTACTTTTACATTCAGACCATTTGAAGCTTTATCATATTTTCATGATGGGATAGGTATGCCCTATTACCCCAATCATAAGCTAAATATGATCTCTGAAGGGGACTTATGTCCTTATACAACTCACTCTGTCAAAAAAGAAGAGTTTTGGATTACAGACGAGATCGGATACAGGAATAATCATTTTATTGAAGACCCTGATGTTGTGCTTATTGGTGATTCATTCCTGTTAGGTACAGGGATCACCCAAGATTCGACATTGACTAATTTGTTAAATAGTAAATTTTCCAATAAATTAAAGTTTTACAGCCTTGCCCCAGGGTCTCTTAATGATCTAAAGGTATTTATGGAAAATGGAATAATTAAAAAGCCAAATCTAATTATTTTTTCATTAGGAGAAAGGGAGATTCCAAAGCCATTTAATCCAAGCAAAAACGATATTTTGTACAAAAGCTCGACGGTTTATATGTTAAAAAATAAAATTACCAGGCTGTATGCTATTAACTATATCCGTTCATTTTTATTCAATAAAAGAGCTATTGGTGTCCAAAGTGATATCAATGACAAGATGTTCTTTTTAAATGGAAAAGACCAAAAAAGCAATCTGGATAGTCTTAGTACTGTTGTTTCAGTAATTGAAACTTATAGATGCTTTTGTGATTCACTGGGGATAAGTTTTCTGTTCTTGCCATGTCCTAATAAGGAAACGGTATATTATGATAAGGTGCCACTCTCAAAACAACCTGATTATCTGAGTACTCTGGATACTGAATTAAGGGGGAGGGATATAGCAACAATCAATACTTTAAGGACTATGAACATATTTCGACAAAAGAGCGATAATTTGCTTTATCATCTTGATGACACTCATTGGAATTCTAATGGCATAAATATCATAGCAGAAGAAATAGTAAAAGAAATCAGCACTAATCCTCAACTCGGAATAAGTTCCAAGATTGGTCTTTAATAATATTTGCTAATGGCTTAATAAACGCTAGGTGTGGCTTATCAACATTATATTGACCAGTCATAAATAGTCGACCCTTATAAAGTGTCTATAATGTTGATAACTAATGATATAAGTTAATATTAATGTTTGTCAGATTGCAGGCTTTTTGATA
>JAFGOZ010000122.1 GCA_016926235.1 Bacteroidales bacterium
TTAACTATGATAATTTAGATAAAAATTTGATTTAAAATCTACTAAATTATAATTGAAAAACAAATCTGGAATATATTATTAAATTTATTATTATTCATGTATAAAATAATTGTATTCATCAAAATTATTTAAAACGCCGGATTAAAATGCTTATATTTAAACTAAAATTTCGATATTTTTAAATTGATTTATAACCTAGTAAAAATTTAAAGTCATGTGTCAGCAATTGAAAAAAATTCATGCCCTTCTTATGGTTTTTATTCTAAAAAAAATTAGAGTTATTTTGTGCTTGTCATTAATAAGTTTACTTGCATTAAAAGTATATCCTTCCAACATTACAGTGAATGGAACAATAAGTGATAATACAAATTGGACAGGCGTTGATAGTATAATTGTTACTGGAGATGTTACAGTTACAGATGGTTATAAATTAACCATTGATCCTGGAATTATTGTAAAATTTGATGGTTATTATAAATTAACCATCAATGGAGTAATTAATGCTACTGGAACGGAAGCTGATACAATTGTATTTACGCGTGGCACTGAAACAACCGATACAGCATACTATAGTGAATATGATACTACAGGTGGCGGATGGGCCGGTATTGAGTTAAATACTACAATGACAACCGATTCATTTATGTTTAAGTACTGTAAATTTGAATTTATTAAATTTATTGGCCCCACTTCAAAAGGAATTGAATATTTAAAAGGCATTAGATGTGATTTTAGAAACTGCTATTTTACCAAAAATAAAGCTGCAATTTATGCATATAGTTACACAACAGATCCAAAAAAATTATATGTTGATTCTTGTACATTTATAAATAACAATGAATATAATAACGGATATTGGGCTCAAACAGATATGAATTTTTATATAAGTGGTGTTTTTAATACCAGTATTACAAATAGCACAATTCATAATTCAGGCCCATCTATACGTGTTTATAAAGACACAGCAATAATTGAAAATAATAACTTTAAAGTAGTAACTAAAAATGACGGATATGTTGCAGGAGGTCACGGAGAAACAGGTACAGGATTTATTGAAATAACATATTCTAGTTGTGAATTTAATAATAATAATTTTACTAAAATAACAGGCGGAATTACAGCATTACAAATAGATAATTCTTATTTAGTATTAGACAGCAATGAAATTATTAAATTCGAAAATGGAATTTGGATTGAGAGTAATTCATATGGTACAATTAGTAATAACTTAATTGATACTTCTGAAACAGGAATTAACTGCGATTATTCACATTTTACTATTTCTAATAATACAATTTCAAACTGTACTTCAAGAGGAATATTTTTTCATGGCTTTGCAACTGATACATTAATTAATAATGTTTTTTATCAAAATTATAAAGGAGTTGAAACAAACCAGGCCACATTAGATATATACAATTCAAAATTTACCAATAACACCTTTCAAGGTTTAGAAATTAAAAAATCAGACGTTAATTTAATTAATTGTCTTGTGGCCAATAATAATTATAGCGGTTCAACAGATAATGGAGTAGCAATTTATATTATAAATAGTACCTGTAACATTATTAATTCTACTATTGCTAATAATTATACTAATAACACAAATTTAGGTGCTGCTGTTGTATTTAATTCTTCAGGTGGGAATGTTTACAATACAATATTTAATGGAAATAGATCATCTGGCTTCCCTAGTTACCAGGTATGTATAACTGAAAACGATATACAACCGAACTTTTACAATTGCTGTTTTGAAACTATGTCTGCTTCTGTTTTAGATTATAATTGTTGGCCCAATGTGTCATTTAACGGGGCAGAAGAAAATTGTCTTCATGAAGATCCTTTATTTATAAAAGCAACAGATAGTTATGGAGATACATATGATGCATTGGCTGATACAATTGACTGGAGTTTATCTACTTCATCAGAATGTATAAATGCTGGGCTAACCTCTGCAAACACAACAGCAAGCGATTTAGGCGATACTATAAGGGTTTTAAATGGTATAATTGATATAGGTGCTTATGAAAACTATATTCCAAAAACTTCAGTTTCAGGATATATTTCAACTGATACAAGATGGATGGCCGATACTGTTGAAGTTACAGACAATATTTCTATTAGCGATGCGGCTAGCTTAACTATAGATCCGGGGGTAACTGTATTATTTAAAGGATATTATAAAATTACATCAAGTGGATTATTAAAAGCAATTGGTACTGAAAATAATAGAATTACATTTACCAGGGATGATACTACCGGATTCAATACTGCTGCATGTGATTCCGGTGGATGGTCAGGATTAAATATTATAGCTGATGATACAGAAAATGATACTACTCGTTTTGAATATTGTGATTTTCTATATTGTAGAGGTACAATTTCCAATAATGCAAGGAATAAATTAAAATACAATAATTGTGTATTTGGTCCGGCTAATCAATATCAGAATTTAACCAGTGGTTATATATATTTCGAGAATACTATTGCAGAGTTCACAAATAATGAAATAAAAAATGTTAATAATTTTTATCGATTATTAAGTGGTTCAGCAAGTAATGTACTGGAAATTAAAAATAATTTTATCCATGATAATTATAGTAAATCTATTCAATTTGACGAATCAGAAATTGATTTTATAAATAACATTGTAATCAATAATTACAGTACTGATAATATAGGAATATTATACACGAAAGGCTCGAAATCAAAAATAATAAATAATATTTTCACAAATAATGAACAAACAAAAGGTATATTTACCAATTCTGATGATGTAAGTTGTTATATTGCTAATAATACAATATGTAATAATATTTTTTCAAGTAGGATTATTTATATCTCTAATAATGTTACTATAGCAGAAAATAATATTATTGTCAATAATACTTTTGGTGATAAAATTTCTACTACAAATACAATTAGAAATAACTTCGTTGCTTCTAATCTTTTTTATAATAATGAGGCATGTACAAATTGTATTTTTGATACTGATCCTTTGTTTATTTCTCCAACATACGTTCAGGGATTATCGCCCAATGCCGATACTGCTAATTGGCGTATCTCAGATTTATCACAGGCTATAAATGGAGGTTATTCAGATGTTTCTAATTTACCCTCTAAAGATATTGAAGGAAATAGCAGGGCAAATGGAGGTATGGTTGATATGGGGGCATATGAAAATCAAGGAAGCTTAGTTGATATAACTAAACACCCTGTAAGTAAATTAGTTTGCGAAGGAGATTCTGTCGCATTTTACATAATAACAAATGATGAAGCGAATTACCAATGGTTAAAAGACGGTGATACTATAGCCGGTGAAACGAATGATACACTTATTGTTTCAAATATTACCAGTTCAAATGAAGGTACTTATAATTGTTATGCGTCAAATGGTTATGGAACAAATGAAAGTAATGGTGCTGTCTTAAATGTAAAAAGCAAACCAAAAATATTGGCTAATCCTGTAAATCAATTTATAACTGATGGTGATCAAGTAAGTATTGAAGTTGCCGTTACTGGTACTGAACCCATTACTCACGAATGGTATGCCAGTGATACTATAATTTCTGCATTTACTTCTGCAGGATTCGAGTATGCAGTATTTGACACAACCAAAGAAGGTGATTATAAATTAATAAGTACAAATAGTTGCGGACAGGATTCAACTGATGAATTCAGCCTTTACGTAGAACCCTCAGCATCTGTTCAGAACAATGACACCCTGTTTTGTGTAGGTGACACAGTTATTTTAACTACCTATGCAGGATTTACTGCTACATATCAATGGCGCAAAAACGGAAGCAATTTATCCGGTAAAACAACAGCTAATTTAAGTTTAGATTCAATTACAGCTAATGATGAAGGTAACTATACCTGTCTGGTATCAGGTGATTATGGTGCTGTCGAAACCAGTCCTATATTCATTTCCGTTAATGAACCTCCGGTAATAATTTCACAACCTGCCTCAGCTTTTATTGAAGAAGGTGATGAGGTAGACCCTACTGTCGTTGCTTCTGGTACATCCCCATTGGCTTATAGCTGGCTGTGTAACGACACTATAATTCCAACCGCAAACAACTCAACTTTCAATATTTCATCCTTTGCCGAAGCAAATGAAGGTATATATCATAGTAAAATTACAAATACCTGCGGAACAGATTCTACAGATGATTTTGGTCTGTACCTTGCCCCAAAAA
>JAFGOZ010000123.1 GCA_016926235.1 Bacteroidales bacterium
CCGGGAGCTTCGCCCCGAAACCCCACTTCCTTCTTTGTCTTGGCACAAAGAAGGAAGCAAGAAAAGCCAAGACAAAACGAACCCCCGGCTAGTCCCGGCACGCCCTCTGCGTTTTGTCGGGCCACCGCACGGTGCGTATTGGAGAGCGGTGCCTATGCGCAACTCATTACATTGCCACAAAGAGTGCGGTGCAAAATAACAAATACCAAATTGAGACGTTGTGCCGTTCAAGCGAAGGCGAGGTACGAGACGGAGCGCGTTCACAACGTCAGCCTTCCCTGCCTGCCGGAGCTTCAGCGAAGGCAGGTTTGGTTACTTTCTGTGACGACAGAAAGCTTGCCTGACGGAGCCCTGCCTGCCGGCAGGCAGGTTCAGCACAGGCAGGTGACAAGAAAATAAACCTGTTTCGTAAGGATTCTGGCATTTTTCCAAATCTCCAGATCCTCAAAATTCTTAATGGTAGCCATAACTCTATTTTTAAGTTTAACATGTTTTCAATAACCAACATAAACCAGCTCACAACCATTACCTACGATAAAATTAACTCTTTTTATCCACTCCCACACAACATTTCACTTCCCACCACCCCCACCCCGACTACAAGACTATTCGGACTGCAAGACTGCAAGACTGCAAGACTCCCCCGACTGCACGACTTTTTGGACTGCAAGACTGCAAGACTTTTTTTTCTTATTTTTACCCCCGAACCCAATTTTCCAAAAATTTACTCGTCACCCATTGTGACCGAGGAGGCGAAGCTGTGGAGATAAAGCAAGATATTATTTAAAGAATATTTGTCTACTAAATTGATATTTTATTTTTTAAACTAACAACCATTTTCAGATATGCTTTTTAACAGCATTCATTTTGTTCTTTTTTTCATAGTAGTAACAACGCTGTATTTTGCCATTCCGCATAAATACAGATGGTTTCTGTTGCTGGCGAGCAGTTGTTACTTCTACATGGCCTTTATCCCTGTTTATATTCTTATACTTGGCTTTACCATTGTCATTGATTATTTTGCAGGCATATGGCTTGAAAAAACGGATGGTAAAAAAAAGAAATACTTCCTTATTGCAAGTCTGATTGCCAACATAGGTGTTTTAGCTGTATTCAAATATTACAATTTTCTTAATGATAACCTATCACTTTTGCTGAATTCAATCGGTTATCAGAATCATATACCCCATCTGGGAATTATTTTACCCATTGGCCTGTCCTTCCATACCTTTCAGGCAATGAGCTATACCATTGAAGTTTACCGGGGGCATCAGAAAGCCGAAAGACATTTTGGAATTTATGCTTTGTATGTCATGTTTTATCCTCAATTGGTTGCCGGTCCGATTGAGCGACCTCAAAACCTATTACATCAATTCTACGAAAAACATGAATTTGAATATGAGCGCGTAGCGGAAGGACTCAAGTTGATGCTCTGGGGTTTATTCATGAAGCTGGTAATTGCCGATCGTTTAGCGATTTATGTGAATGCAGTATATAATAACTCTGCTCAACATTCCGGAATTACGTTACTTGTAGCTACTATCTTTTTTGCTTTCCAAATATATTGTGATTTTGCCGGATATTCCAATATTGCCATAGGAGCAGCACAAGTGATGGGCTTTAAGCTAATGACTAACTTTAACCGTCCCTATTTTTCGAGAAGTATATCAGAATTCTGGAAACGTTGGCATATTTCACTCTCCACCTGGTTTCAAGATTATCTGTACATTTCATTGGGAGGTAACAGGGTTGCTGTTCCCAGGCACTATTTCAATTTATTCTTAGTCTTTCTTATAAGCGGATTGTGGCACGGAGCAAACTGGACTTTTGTAATTTGGGGAGCTCTCAATGGATTCTATCTGATTTTTGCTATTTCAACAACAAATATCAGAAAAAGATTTTCTCATGCTTTAAATATCAACAAGTTTCCTAAGTTACATGTTTTCCTGCAAACAATCATAACATTTGCATTAGCCTGCTTTGCATGGATTTTCTTCAGGGCAAATTCATTACAAGAGGCTTTATATATAGTTAAAAGTGTTTTTACATTAAAAGGCTCCTTATATATTGGATCTCCTGCCTATCTGATTTATTCAATAGTTGGTATTGGTTTATTATTGTCAGTAGAACTAAAAAGAGAATTTTTTAGTTCCACTGATATTTTATTTGCGCATTCTACTTTTTGGGTAAGAAACTTAAGTTATGCGCTGCTAATTGTAGTTATCCTATTAATTGGAGTTTTTGATGGTGGTCAGTTTATTTATTTTCAATTTTGAAACTACACGTTATGCAATATAAGAAAAATCCATACATGAGACTAGTTAATAAATTGACAGCAATACTGCTCATGGTTTTTCTTTTGGATTTTGCAATAGGAAATATGCTACGCTATTTTTATTTTAAGCAAGTATCAGGTTTATATTACCGCACAACCTATGCAATGGATAGTACACAAGCAGATATTTTGATTTTTGGATCTTCCAGGGCAAGCCATCATTATGTTCCCGAAGTTTTTGAAGATTCACTTAAAATGAGTTTTTATAATACCGGACGTGATGGCAATTTTCTTTTGTTCAATTATGCGGTTTTTAAAGCAATTCTATCAAGATATACTCCCAAAATAATACTATTTGATGTAAATGATAATGAATTACTTAAGAATACGGCTGATTATGAACGCTTATCTTCTTTGTTGCCCTATTATAAAAATCATCCGGAAATAAGAAATATTATTAATCTTAGAAGTCCCTATGAGAAAACTAAACTTATTTCATCAATTTATCCCTTTAATTCCATGTTTCTAACAATAGCCATAGGCAATTTAAATTTAAACAAAGAGCGCAAAGTTGATAGAAAAGGATATGTTCCTTTGCATAATACTATGTTGAACACTACTTTATATTACAGTGAAGACTCAAAAGGTGAAACAGATAACATTAAAATAAAAGCTTTGAAAAAAATCATCCATATGTGCCGGGAGCGTGAAATTCAATTATACTTTGTTAATTCTCCGGTTTATTCTAAAGAAGCCATATTGGATAGTATAGGTTTAGTTGGAAGAATAATTATTGAAGAAAAAGCAACATATTGGTCCTACACTAAGGAACCTCTTTTTTTGGAGAATCCGGAATATTTTCAGGATATTGCGCATTTAAATGATGATGGAGCAAAATTATTCACTAAGATTTTAGTTAATAGAATTAAAGATAATATGACCAAGAATACGAATGGAAGCCTTTATATATCTAAAATATGAGTAATGTCTTAGTAACCGGTGCTGATGGATTCATTGGTTCTCATCTGACTGAATTATTAATTGAAAATAATTATACTGTTAGAGCCCTTGTACAATATAATTCTTTCAATAATTGGGGCTGGCTAGAAGATACGCCTGCACATGACCGGCTTGAAATAGTTACAGGTGATATTCGCGATCCCAATCTCTGCAGGCAAATCACAAAAGACATTAACGTCGTTTTTCACCTTGCCGCATTAATTGCCATTCCCTATTCTTACATTGCTCCCGACAGTTATGTTGACACCAACATACGGGGCACATTGAA
>JAFGOZ010000124.1 GCA_016926235.1 Bacteroidales bacterium
AACCAAAAAATGAAAATATGGTTTACGCTTAACAGAATTTAATTTTTGTTTTTGTTGGGTTGAAACGTATGCGATATTTTCGGTTTCAAAGTTTTTGTAAACTGTTTCGTCTATGTTTCCTAGTTCAATTACATTATTGTCAATATTTAGCTTTACAGGTTCTTTGTGTAGGAATTCAATTCCTGTTTTTCTTATCTCATCCTTTGAGAAAGGAAATACTCTGAAAGCAACTTTATTACCTGTTAAATAATACAAAATACCAGGGTCTCTGTTTTCATTTCGGATTTGAGAGAATATCCACATTGCGGACTTTTTCTCTGCTAAAATTCCCGGCTCTTTTTTGTCACCGACATACAAATAATAATCGCTAATCCAGCAACCCTCAGGTAAATCAATCGTTGTTGCATATTCAGCAAACCAAGTGTTTTCGCTTTTATTGGATATTTCCAAATCAACCCAACTTTTCCAAGCATTTTGAGTTTTGTCGTAAGTGCTGTTTACGGATATACTGGTAGTATTTACATTATCGTTTGGGATATTTTCTATAGGTAATTCAAAAGAAGTATTACCAAAAAATATTTTTTCAATTGTATTGATTTTTGAGTCAGACAAAGTAAGATTGTCCATTACCAACCAATTAAAATACGATGACAAATAGGGAATTCCATTGCCAAATATTTCGCCACTGTTATCTCTGTGGTCTTTATGACTTTTTATAATATTAAGCGTCTTTTGAAGCGAACTTTTATCAATTTCATACTGCTTTGAATAATCGGGACTGTATAAATATGAGAGTGTTTCATTTAAAACACTTTTGTCTTTAAGATAAGTGGCTGTGATAAATGCAGGAATTATCAAAAAAAACAATACAGAAACTCCGATAAGAAGCTTTTTTGAAAACATCGTTCTCAGGTATGAAAAATCTTTTGAAAGCTCGTTAATATGAATAACGAAAAGTAGTAAAGGCGTTAGCATTAAAAATCCTGTGCCGATTGCAATTATCGCAATTACTGATAAAGGCATGAAAGGCAGAAATACTACAAAGAAGTAAAAAGTGTAAGCGAAAGTTATACTTCTTCCGATGAATAAAAGTAGTCGGTATATTTTATTGTCAAGGTTGGGTAAACAAACCATAATGCCATTAACAATAGCAAGAATATAAAAACAAGCATTATTAAAATCTCCAAAAATTCCTAAACCACATACGCCGAAATTATTAAATATGTGTCCGTTATTTACTGATAATCCTACCAAAGGAAGCACAATTGCAATGGGAATTTTCCAAGCTAATTGGTATTTATGCCAAACTTCCGTTTTTTGGGTTGCAAGGATAAAAACGCCCCTAATTAAGAAAAAGAGAAAAACTAAGGTGACAGAAATAATAAGCACCACAATAGCGTGGATATAAAATTCACCTTCAACTTGTCGCCATAACGGAAGAATGAGTTGTGAAAACATGTAACCTGCAATAGGAATTCCAATTGCAATTAGAAAGTTTGTCCAAGCCTTGTGTTCTTTGTTTTCGGGGGTGAAATAAGAAACCAAAACAAACAATGAATATATAAGTGTCGGCATTAGAAATGTCCCAACATATAAAAAGATGTTGCCCGAAACCATCCATTGAGGAATAGAAAAAGGAATAATTTTGTCTATATGATAGCCGTAGAGGTAAATAAAAGGTATGTAAAAAAGTAGGGCTATTAAACCATACCAAACAGAAACATTTTGTTTTTTTAAAGTCAAATAAGCAGCATAAGCAAAATTGAGTATGCCAAGAATTCCTAATGATAGTCCGAAATATTTCCAAAGCTGGATACTGCTTTCTTCCAATAAAGTTTTAATGATACTGAACTGACCAAAGAAAAGGGAAAAAAGCACCATTAAAGGTAGCGCGTTTATGATAAAAAGCCATTTCGGGTTAAGCAAATTTCGCATTGTGTTGTTTATTTATTAAAAATTTTTCAATAAGTATGTAAGCTAAAATCAGGAATGTCAGGTTTGTAATTATTCCAATAGCTTCGTGTATAATATGTTGTTGGTTCGGGAAAATGTTTTTGGTATGAGCCAGCACAACTATTGAAGCAAAAATCCGCGATGTATTTACAAATATTGTCAACAGATAAGCTCCAATTAAAGCAGTCGGAATAGTCATGATTTTGCTTAAAGTCTTGTCAAAATGCTTTACTGTCATATAAGTAAATAGAAGGAAACACAAAATTAAAAAGTTGAAACCCGAGCAGGATTTGTCAATAATTATATTTAGGTTTTCGTGGTAATATCCTCTGTCAGTAAGATAAACAGAATGTGAACCTGTCAAAAGTCCAACAAGTTTGTCGGTCGGTTTGATAAGAAAGGTCAAATCGTTATTGTCAGCAAGTGTAAAACTGAATTTCAGCAAGATGAAAAGTCCTGCTGCTGTTACATAATATGGTATGTTCTTGTTTGTCTGCATTGTCTTTTTAGTATGTTTGCACCGGGTAGCTTACTCCCCGTACTTTTTCACAAACGTATTTGGGTTGTATAATTTCACTTTTTTATAATTTTGATAATCTTTCCTTCGATTTTCATGAAATATATGCCTTCTTTTAAAATACTAACATTCATGCAGTTATTACTTATGGTGCTTTTATAAACCACATTTCCTGTAAGGTCAAATATACTTACTTCATCATGAATTGGTGTGCTGGCTCTGATATATATTATTCCATCTGAAATTGGATTAGGATATATAACAAGGTTATTGCCTTCTTTTTCATTAACTGATGTAGCCACTTCATATTGTGCAGTAATAGTTAAATCCACTATTTTTTATAGTATTAGCATGTCCCACGCTAGAAACAAAAATCGTTTCTTCATTAAGCATTTTAACGTCTGCATCAATGTGAGATCTAGCTTGTATGTACATTCTTAATGGTTTATCAATGCCAAAACATTCCTCAAAGTGTATATAATCATTTGTTATCTCATTTGTACCACCACTCATAATATTGAATGTACTATGTCCGTCTGTTAAAAATGTTTCCCCCATCATAATACAATATTTCCAAGGGATTTGGAATTGCGAAAAAATCGCAAACGTACGAATGCAGATGGGTTGGCGACTCATGGAACGGCTGATGCCAGAGGCAGAAAGCCGTGAAATGTGCCATGAAGGCATTTGAGGATCTTGGCGAGGTGCTATTTATTAGCACCGAGGCAAGTGCCTGCCCGAGCGCGTCGGGCAAAATAACGGAACAGCCGGGGAAAACCGATGTCACCACCCTTCCCTCATATTCGCTTTCCAATTTGAAAGACAATACGGACTACGTGTTTACCGTCTAATCAATTTGCGGTAGCGAAGAAAGCGACAAGGCACCCTTGTTCAGTATAAAACCGACAGAGCTATCAACTACTCCTGTGATGTTGCCAATTCACCCTTAGACCTCAGCAACCGGAAGCCCCTGTCCGAGCTCCGCCTCGTGATCATAGATTATTAGACATCTGTCTGATATGGTGACCCTTAGGAAAGCACGGATTGCAAATCCGCACTAGCCTGAGAAGAGGGACAGAGCCAACAGCTCTAAAAAAACGAGTGGGAATAAGATTTGTAGTCGCGCCCCCACTCGTATTTATTCGATTAAAGACACATCTCATACTACTCCG
>JAFGOZ010000125.1 GCA_016926235.1 Bacteroidales bacterium
TATGGACAGATGTTAAGGAGTGATATTGCAGGTTCGGTAGTATCTGTCACTTCACAAGATATCAACCGTACCATGGCTGCTTCTTTCGACCAGGCTCTGCAAGGAAAAGTTGCTGGTGTACAGGTAACTCAGAATACCGGCGCTCCGGGTGGTGGCATTTCAGTTCGCATAAGGGGAATTAATTCTATTACTTCCAGTAATGAACCTTTATATGTTGTTGATGGTATACCAATTAGTGGAAGTACGGGGTCAGTGAAATATGGAATTGGAATGACTAATGTCCTTTCGAGTATCAACCCTGCCGATATTATCGATATGCAAATTTTAAAAGATGCTTCTTCAACTGCAATATATGGTTCAAGGGCTGCTAATGGCGTAATAATGATTACAACACGTAAAGGACAACAAGGCGAATCAAAAATCAGCTATGATGGTTATTACGGGATTCAACAACTTCCTAAATATATACCTACAATGAATTTAAGGGAATTTGCTGACTACCGTAATGAAAAACAAAAAATTCTGGGACATGGCTCACGAGAAGAATTTACAGATCCATCGATACTTGGAGAGGGAACCAATTGGCAGAAAGAAATGTTCAGGGATGCACCTATGCAAAGCCACCAGATATCATTAACCGGAGGAAACGAAAAAACCACTTTTGCTTTTTCCGGAGGATATTTAAGCCAGGATGGAATTGCCATTGGTTCAGAATTCGAAAGATACAATTTTAAAGTCAGTCTTGATAATGAAGCCAGTGAATGGTTAAAAATTGGCACAAACATATTAGCTAGCCGCAGCCAGCAAACCATTACCATTGAAGATCAAAATTTTATTAACAAAACATTGGAACAAACCCCTGATGTGCCGGTTAAAAACCCCGATGGCACATGGGCAGGGCCAGACAGCAATATCTATGGCGCATATGTAACAAATATTGTAGCTGAGGCTTTAATAAGAGAAAATCTTAGAAAAAACAGCCAGATTCTTCCCAGTGCATACATTGAAATTAGTTTGCTTAAGAATTTAACATTTAAAAATGAATTATCCGGAAATATATCTTATGCAAACAAGTATGACTTTGTGCCTACCTTTGACTTTGGAACTATATATAATATAACTAACCGGTCTGAACGTGGAGCCAGCAATACTTTTTCATGGAACTTCAATAATTATTTAATTTATAACACGAAATTTAATGACTTGCACGATTTTTCTTTCACTTTCGGGCATGAAGCACAAGAAAGTAAATGGGAATCACTGACCGGTTCAAGGACAAACTTCTTCTCAAACAATATTCAGGAACTTGATGCAGGTGATTTTGAAACGGCACAGAACAGTGGTTCGAAAGGCCATTATGCTATGGAATCATATTTTGGGAGGACCCAGTTTATTTTTGCCGATAAATATATTGCCAATTTTACTATGAGAGCCGATGGATCTTCTAACTTCGGCCCTGAAAAACGATGGGGTTACTTCCCGTCATTTGCCTTAGCCTGGAAAATAAACAATGAAGCATTTATGTCTGGCCTTACATATATTAATACATTAAAATTAAGAACCAGTTGGGGAATAGTTGGAAATCAAAATATTCCTAATTATGCATATGGTTCACCACTTGGAAACCGGGCAACTGTCTGGGGAACCGGTGTCCTTCCACAGAGGCTGGCTAATCCATCTGTACAATGGGAATCAACCACATCTTCTAATATTGGTTTTGATTTATATATGTTTGAAAATCGGATCGAATTTATATTTGATGCGTATCTTAAAAATACGGATAACTTATTGATGGAAATGCAACTACCAGCATATGCAGGTACCAGGGGTGGCGATTACACAGGCGCTATTAACCCTCCTGTTTATAACATTGGCGCACTTGAAAATAAAGGTTTTGAATTTACATTCAACTCAGTAAATATCGACATGCCTAATTTCCGCTGGAGAACCGGCGCTGTCTTTTCATTAAACAGAAACAAAGTACTTAAAATGACCACTGATAGCACAGTAATCAATCAACTTGTCGATAATAACATTATTACACGTACCACTGTGGGACAACCTGTTGGAATGTACTATGGATATGTCATTGAAGGGATGTTTGTTACTGAAAATGATTTTTATATGAAAGATGCAAATGGCAATATCATTCTTGATGAGAACGGAGAAAAGGTAATAGTAGCTTTACCACAGGATGCACAAACCATTCACCCAAGCCAGATATGGATTGGTGATTATAAATTTAAAGACCTAAATGGCGATACAGTAATCACTGAAGATGACAGAACAATAATAGGAAACCCTCACCCTAAATTTACCTATGGGTTTAACACTAGCTTTGAATATAAAAACTTTGACCTTTCAATTGATTTTGTAGGTGTATACGGAAACCAGGTTTATAACTGGACCAGACGTTTGTTTGAAGACCCTATGTCGAACAGGGGTGTATTTAAAACAGTTTACGATTTTGCCAGGATTGGAGTAATCGACACATCACTAAGAATTGACCCGGCAACAGGTTCTGCAGCTGAACCAGACGGTATTATAAGTAATGTTTACATCATTAATGAAGGAACTGATATTACCAGACTAACCAACTATTCAGCTAATGATAATAATCGTGTTTCTGACAGGTATATTGAAGATGGATCTTACCTGAGAATTCAAAATCTGATTATCGGATACACTCTTCCTGCTGTAATAACTAAAAAAATAAAAATTGACCGTTTTAGAATATATCTCAATATTCAAAATTTATATACATTCACTAAATATAAAGGATATGATCCTGAAATTGGTTCGATTGACCAGAATATGCTTTTAACCGGTATTGACAACGGCAGATATCCTGGTGCAAGAATCTATACTTTTGGTTTAAATGTAAATTTCTAATTTCAGAAATCTAATTTTAATAAACATGAAAACAATAAAACATATTATTCAAAATCTTATCATTGTTGTATTATTCTGTTTTATTACAACAAGTTGCAGTAAAGATTTTTTGGAAAGACCTCCTCTTAGTCAGGTCACTGCCGATAACTATTACCAATCCCCGGAAGAATTACGCATATCTACCTCTGCATTATATAATGTAGTCTGGTTTGATTACAACTCAAGGGCAGGATATTCAATTGGCGATATCCGCTCAAGTAATCTCCTTTCTAAATGGTTTAATCCCGGATATTATAAATTTACAGTAACATCTCTTGATATAGATTTAGCCAATGCCTGGAGTTCTTTATATAAAGTAGTTGCTCAATCCAATTCAGTTATGAGAAACATTCAAGATAAATCTGCCAATGTTACTGAAGAACAAAAAAATGCTGCCATCTCAGAATGCCGTTTTATGCGTGGAACAGCGTATTTTCACCTTGTACGTGTTTGGGGGCCGGTGATGATTATAGAAGACAATGTTGCCCTGATTGAAGATCCACTTATATTTTTAAACCCGGTTGAGGATGTTTATAAATTTATAATTAATGACCTAACTTTTGCAGTAAACCATTTACCAGAAAGTGATATTTCGGGAAGGTTGACAAAATGGTCAGCAGCTGGTATGTTAGCTAAAGTGTATTTAGCTTATTCAGGTTATGGGAGCAATAATGGCCAAAGGAACCAGGATATGCTCGACAGTTCAAAATACTATGCAGCTATGGTTTGTAATAACAGCAGCTTGAATCTCATGAATAATTATGCTGATTTATTTAAATATGAAAATAATGTAAATAAAAACCCGGAAAATACCGAAAGCTTATTTTCACTGCTTTGGGTGCCTCTTGGCACTTGGGGGACGCAAAATGCAACGCTTTCCGATTTCGCATTTGATGCCGAAGTTGTTGGGGGAGTCAGTGCATGGGGCAGCCATCGCGCTTCTTACGATATTCTAAAAACATACAAAGCAGGCGACACCCTTAGGTTGAATGCAACATTTATGACAAATGGCGTTCATTATCCTGAAATTAATAAAGCTAAAGGAGGGTACACTTATTTAGGAACAGATGAATCGCCTATTAAAAAGTATGTACCAGGAGGCCCGGATGACAATGACGGACAGGTAGCTGCCATGAACTCGCCTTTAAATAGTTATATTCTAAGATTAGCCGATGTATATCTGGTTTATGCCGAAGCCAGTTTGGGTAATTCTGCCAACTTAGCAGGAGGTGAAGGTTTATTTTATTTTAATTTGGTCAGGCAAAGAGCAGGTATGCCGGTATTAACAACAGTTACTTTTGAAGATATCATGTATGAAAGGCGCATTGAACTTGCTATGGAATATCAGTTCTGGTATGACCTTGTAAGCTGGTTTTATTTTAAACCCGATTACATTCTTAATTATATCAATAATCAAAACCGCGGGGCAAGTTATTCACATACTAAAAATCCAGACGGCACAATTAACCTGACCATAACAGATACTGAACCTTTTCCTATTGTTGCTCAAGCTTCTGATATGTATTTTCCATATCCGGAATCAGAAGTAATACAAAATCCTAATTTCAATAAACCACCTGTCCCTTATAATTTTGGAGAAAATTAGGAATTTTAAATTATAATTCAATAAATTTAAATTAATGAATATGAAT
Organism: Bacteroidales bacterium; assembly: GCA_016926235.1. The sequence continues at coordinate 4,584 of JAFGOZ010000125.1, forward strand.
AACATAAATAAAACCAGAATAATTTCTTACCTGGTAATTATCTTTTTAACAACAAGTATTTTATTCATTTCTTGTAAAGAAGAAGAAAAATTAGGCCCTCCTGTTATAAATAAAGTTAGATTAATTGATCCTGAAAAAGCTGATAGTTCAATAACTATTGCTGATCCGGGCACAATGGTAGTAATTGAAGGAGAAAACTTTATAAACTTATTAAAAGTCTATTTTAATGATTATGAAGCTTCTTTTAACCGGATATTTGTGACAAACACTAATATTATCGTTCGTATTCCGGAAGAAACACCCACCGCAATAAATAATCCTTTAGTTTCGAATGAAATTACTGTTATTACTGAAACCGGATTTACTACACATTCTTTCTTTCTGAATTATCCTGCACCAGTAATACAAACAATCTCAAATGAAAATGCATTACCCGGTGACACCATTTATATAACCGGAACAAATTTCTTTTTTATTGAAAAAATTATATTTCCGGGAGAAATAGAAGCCACAAATTTTGAAATACTTGATGAAGTCAATGGAATAGCTCAGATTCAGGTACCAACAAATCTTACAGAAAGTGGTATTATTACTTTCATTACTCCACGCGACACTGTATTTTCACCAATGAAATTTAACGATATATCAGGGGATGATGTAATTTGTAATTTTGACGATATCAATACCTTTATTTGGGGTTGCCTGATTAGCGCAGACAATAATGCATTTCCCGGGGCAAGAGGCAGTTTTGCCCATTTGTCAACTACAAATATTGCTGTTGGTAGTTATGATTGGTGGACAAATAATAAAGTATGCTTTTTGGATTCGATAAATATTATTCCTCCTCAAAATATGGGCGATCAGATTACAGATTATCAATTAAAATTTGAGATGTATGTAAACAAGCCCTGGAATACAGGAAATTTAACTATCATTATTAGTGATTGGAATTATCGATGTATTTTAAGGCCATGGATAGTGAATGGAAAAAGGACAAATTATGTGACTAACGGCTGGGTTACTTATACAGTTCCTCTAAGCGAATTTCGTGGAAGCGAAGGAACAGGCTCTCCTGCATCTCAACTTAATAATTTATTTTGGGCAAATGGCGATGCCCGTATTGGTTTTCCATTTATGAATGACGGCGCTAATCCGGATAATCCCGAAACAGAAGGCCTTTTACTGGAAGAATTATCTATCGCTATTGATAATATACGGCTAATTAAAGTTACAAATTAAAACATGAAATCGTATCTAACTATTATTACACTGGCACTTTGTTTTTTATTAAACCAGTGTCAAAATATCGGAACGGGTTTTCGAATTACAGATAAATTCACCTCAAACTGGAAATTTTTTCTGGGGGATATTGATAATGCAAACAATCCGGATTTTATTGACAGCAGCTGGCGAGTTTTAAACCTCCCGCACGACTGGAGCATTGAAGGTGAATTCAGCGCCAACCACCCTGCTACTCCAGGTGGTGGTGCACTCCCCGGTGGAATTGGCTGGTACCGGAAATCGTTTCATATATCTGAATGTGATTCAAATAAACTTATTTTTATCGATTTTGACGGTGTTTATATGAACAGCGAAGTTTGGATCAACGGGAATTATCTTGGGAAAAGGCCAAATGGCTATATTTCTTTCCGTTACGAATTAACACCTTATTTAAAATATGGGGATAAACAAAATGTTATCGCTGTTAAAGTTGATAACTCCAAACAACCTAATTCCCGATGGTATTCAGGTTCAGGGATTTATCGTAATGTATGGCTTGTTAAGACCGGGAAAACATATATTGGCCATTGGGGTACTTTTATAACAACTCCTGAAATCACAAAAGAAATTGCAAAAGTTAATATTGAGACTACTTTAAAAGATCAATCAAATAAATCATTAAAAGCGTTACTTATTACATCAATTTTCGATGACAAAGGGAAAAAAGTTGGTGAAGCTTCATCTGAAATATCTGCTTTTGCGGATAACGTGTCAAAAATAACACAGGAAATAAATATTAAGCATCCTGTATTATGGTCGATCGATAATCCATATTTATATAAAGCCATTTCAAAGGTGATAGTAAGTAATGAAACTGTTGATTTATATGAGACTAATTTTGGTATAAGGTACTTTAATTTCGATTCAGAAAAAGGTTTTTCATTGAATGGCAAACCAATGAAAATATTAGGTGTTTGCAACCATCACGATTTAGGTTGCCTGGGTTCGGCTATAAACACAAGGGCTATCGAACGCCAGCTTGAAATATTAAAAGATATGGGCTGTAATAGTATTCGTACATCTCACAACCCTCCTGCTCCTGAATTATTGCAACTATGCGATAAAATGGGATTCTTAGTCATGGACGAAGCCTTTGATATCTGGAAAAAAAGTAAAACTACGTACGACTATGGTTTATATTGGGATGAATGGCATAAAAAAGACCTGGAAAATTTTATTTTACGAGACCGTAACCATCCTAGTGTAATTATATGGAGTATTGGAAACGAAATTTTAGAGCAATGGGATACTTCAGGAATAAGAATGGTACAGGAATTATATCATTATACACATTCAATAGATTCAACACGCCCAATTACAACAGCCAATAATCCACCAAGTCCATGGAATAACCTTACTATACCCATGATAGTTGACCTGATTGGCTATAATTACGCACATAATGATTATGAAAAATTTCCCGAAAATTTTCCGGGACATAAATTTATAGCTACTGAAACCACATCATCCTTGGCAACACGGGGCGAATATGATATGCCATCGGATAGTATAAGAAGGTGGCCAATTCGATGGGATTTGCCTTTTAATGAAGGAAACCCTGACAATACTTGTTCATCATACGATAATTGCTCCACCCCCTGGGGATCAACTCATTCGGAAGCCTTGAAAATTATAAAGAAACATGATTATCTTTCTGGTTTGTACATATGGACAGGTTTCGATTACCTGGGCGAACCCACTCCCTATTCATGGCCTTCAAGAAGTTCTTATTTCGGAATTATCGATTTAGCCGGATTTCCAAAAGATGCTTATTATATGTACCAAAGCGAATGGACTGATAAAGA
>JAFGOZ010000011.1 GCA_016926235.1 Bacteroidales bacterium
GATATTCTAAAATCGGAGTTTGGCTTAAATGATGGTCTTGCGGATATTTCCAAAACAAAGATTAAGATTAAAGATGTTACTAAGGCAACAGCTGACCTTCGGTCCAAAACAAAGACAATTGAAAGAGAAGAAGAAGTACACCGTGTTCAAATCTTGGATCCAGCAGCTGGAACCGGAACTTTTCTGGCTGAAATAGTAAAACATATCTATAAAAGATTTGAGGGACAACAAGGCATTTGGAATGATTATGTAGAAAAACAACTAATTCCACGCCTTAACGGTTTTGAGATCCTTATGGCTTCTTATGCAATGGCTCATTTAAAGCTTGATATGCTACTTAATGAAACCGGCTTTAAAACACAAAAAGAACAACGATTTAGGGTATATCTTACAAACAGCCTCGAAGAACACCACCCTGATACGGGTACCTTGTTTGCTAATTGGTTAAGCTCTGAAGCTAATGAAGCAAACCATATAAAAAGGGATACTCCTGTAATGGTTGTTTTAGGAAACCCACCCTATAGTGTAAGTAGTTCAAATAAGGGTAAATGGATTCAGAATCTTATAACGGATTATAAGAAGGATTTAAATGAAAAAAAATTAAATCTGGATGATGATTACATAAAATTTATTCGGTATGGACAGCATTTTATTGATAAAAATGGTAGTGGAATTTTAGCTTACATCTCAAATAACAGCTTTATTGATGGTATTACTCACCGTCAAATGCGAAAAAATTTGTTGGATAGTTTTGATAAAATATATATTCTTGATTTGCATGGTAGTGCTAAAAAGCAGGAAAAAACTTTAGATGGTCGTAAAGATGAAAATGTATTTGATATTCAGCAAGGTGTGAGTATAAATATTTTTATTAAAACATCAGTTAAAAAGAAAAAAGACTTAGCACAAGTATTTCACTTTGATTTGTTTGGTAACAGGGAGTCAAAATACTCGACTTTAATAGATAATTCGATAAATAGTATAGAGTTTAAAAAACTCTCTTTGGAACGCCCTTATTATTTCTATGTACCAAAGCAATTAACTGATAAAAAATATAATAGTTGGTTTTCTATTAATGATATATTCCTTAATGTCAATAATGGCATCAAAACGGATCGGGACCCCTTATTTATTGGCGAAACAAGGGTTGATATAGAAAACCGGTTTAAAATTTTACTTAGTGGTGAACTTTCAAAATCCTTTATTGATGAATATAGAGTTTTAAACTCCGGCAGTTTTAAGATTACTGACAGAATTAAGTATAAAACTTACAATTCAGATTATATAAAAAATATTCTTTACCGACCATTTGATGTGCGATATATTTATTATGATCCACAAATAGTAAGTCGTCCGGCACAGAAGGTAATGCAGCATATGTTGCAGGAGAATATTGCATTACTTTGTTGCAGACAACAAAGTACGTTTGATTTTCAACATATACTTGTTTCAAAAGTATTGTCTGAAGTTTGTACTGTTAGTTTGCAGACAAAAGAAACAACTTATGTATTTCCCCTTTTTCTTTATCCTGAGATAACCAACCAACTTACTCTAGGGCATAAAATCGAAAAGATAAATAATCTTAATTCAAAAATTGTCAAGCAAATTGAAGTTAAAATAAACATAACCTTTACCCCCGAAAAGGAAAACACCGAAAATACCTTTGCTCCAATAGACATTCTGGATTACATCTATGCAGTATTGCATAATCCAACATACAGAGAGAAATATAAAGAGTTTTTAAAGATTGATTTTCCAAAAGTTCCCTACCCAAAGGACAAAGAAACTTTTTGGCAGCTTGTAAAATTGGGCGGCGAGCTTCGCCAAATACACTTGCTCGAAAGCTCAACAGTGGAGAAACGAATCACAACATACCCTACAACTGGAAGCAACCAGGTAGAAAAACCCTCTTTTGAAAATGGTAAGGTGTGGATAAACGATGAACAGTATTTTGATGGTGTACCAAAAATAGCCTGGGAGTTTTATATTGGTGGTTATCAACCTGCTCAGAAATGGCTTAAGGATCGCAAGGGCCGAGTATTATCATTCGAAGATATTCTGCATTATCAAAAGATCATTGTTGCCCTTACAGAGACTGATAGGATAATGAAAGAAATCGACAAAATAAAAATTGAATAAAACTCGAATTATGACTAAATCTTTATTTGTTTTAACAGCCATTCTTACCATTTCGTTACAATCATTTTCCCAGACAACGGATACTTTGTTTCGTTACTATGGAAAAAAGATTGAGAAGTTCGATAATACATCCGGTGAAGGAAACTCAACATTTTCAAAGACCCTTACATGTTTTGAAAAGTTGATTAAAGGAAATCTTACAAAAGCTAAATTCGAAGCTCTCTTGCCAAGCTGGCAAATTGTAGAAACTGATGTTAGCCTAGGTTATAATGAAGAAACTGAGGAACACGATTTACCAGAATATAGTATTACATATCTATTAGTAATGAATGGTAATATGGTGTATGTTGAGATAGAGATAGAAAAATCTCCCGAGGCCATATTAAACTCAATTATTGTATCCGGATTGAATTCTTATGAATATGACAAGCTGAAAGATTCACTTCAGCGTACAGGTTATTTATACCGTTCAAACTTTAAATATTATGTGAATGAGAGTAAGAAAATTTATGTAAAACCTTATCAGTGTGAGCAGATGGATTATTGCGTTAAGATATATTAAGAATACACATTAAGAATCACATAATGAGCATCCTTAGTTTAATAACTAACATAAAATCAATCATGAAAACCTTTATAAATCTAAATTTACTAAGCGTTTTGCTTTTATTTATTCTATTTTCTTGTCATTATTCAGAAAGTGACAGGAAGGCCGCTGAAGAAAAGTTAATTGCGGCGGGTGTGTTTAAAGCTGATTCAATAATCAAAAAGGAAAATAATTATAATGAATTAATTAAAGGACAATGGTTATTGGATAGAGTTTATTTTATTAATAATAAGCAAGTTATTAAATCTCAAAGAGAGTATAAAAAATCTCCAGATCACGTAACGAAAGTTGAGTATAATGGAATTTCTAAACATAAAGAAGACATATACGAATATTCATTAAAAAACACTACAAATGGCATACAAACAGCTGAGTATAATTATAATATAAGCGATGACTTATTAATGGAAGATTTATTGGATGCCCAAAAAAATTATACTGGCACAAGTTTTTATTATAAAATCCAAAGAATATCTAAAGATTCACTTGTCCTAAAATATATTGGCAATAGCTTAAAAATTGGCGCAGATATGATTGAAACTAATGATCCATATCTAGAATACTATGTAAGAGTATATTAGTTGCTTTTATTTTCCCTTTAGAAGTTCAATCAAACGACCGTTTAACCATACTTTCTGAATTTATTCTATTAGTGACCTTGTTGTTGAATATTTAGTTTGTTTAACCGGTTCGATTTAACTAAGTTTGGTTAATTAATCCTTACCCTTTAAACATACCTTTACATGAATTTTGGCTATGCCCGAGTAAGCAAAAAAGATCAGAACCTGGATTTACAAATTGATGCACTCCAAAGAGCTGGTTGCGAGAAGATATTTGAAGAAAAGCTCTCCGGAAGAAGTATTTTTCTTCCTAACCAGGAGAAATTATTTGAGCAGCTTCGTAAGGGTGATATATTGATAGTTAACAGTATTGATAGGTTAGGACGAACGGCAAAACAACTGATTGATCTTTTTTATGATTTAAAGCAAAAGGGGGTCAATTTTAAGAGTTTAACTGAAGGTGTTATTGACACAACAACTCCTATGGGAGAAGCCGTATTTCAGATTATGGCTATTTTAAAAGGAATGGAAGTTTCAATTTTGATAGAAAGGACTAACCAGGGTCTGGAAGCTGCAAGAGCTAGAGGAAGAAAAGGAGGAAGAAAACCAGGCTCCTATAATAAGGTTACCGCGGCAGCAGCTGCTACTTTATATCAGAAGGGCGATCCTGTAAGTGACATTTTAACAACTTTAAAAATCAGTAGAGCGACACTTTATGAGTACCTGCGAAAAGAGGGTGTTAATTATATTGGGTTTAGAAAAGCTGTTAGCTAATATCGAGAATTCTTTGCTTAATGAATGAATTAATCAAAAAATGCCGATTCTATAAAGGGGAAATAAAATGCCCTAGCTCTCTTGAAAAAAAAGGAATGTCAACCATTTGGTATTACGAACAAATGTGGGTAGAGAGAGAAGATCTTAGAGACAAGAACGATATGAATATTAGGGATTACATCAACATAGGATTGGAAAATTTTAGCAAAGATGATGGAGTCCCTATTTCGTTAAAAGCACTCTTATTTAATAGATATTCTCATTGGACGGGGGGTTATGGCAATGATGTAGAAGATTTTAAGGAATGGTATTTTAATTCTTATTTAAACGGACAGTAATAGCAGAAATTATCATCCATCGATTAAAGACGTTGAAAAATGCTGAAAACCATTAAGGTATAAACTTTGAAAAATGGTTTTGGTTCAGTATTTTCACACTTATAAAATAAAAGTTAAGAAAGGAGGGAAACTTATGGTTTACACTAAACCGAAAATTTTAGCTCAAAGTACTGTTCAGATGGCAGAATGTCGTCCGAATAGTAAACCAAGTGGAAGACCTTGTAATCCACCAAAGCCGGGTGGACGTTAAGGACAATTAATCAGGCGACGTTAAATCGTTCGCCTGATTATTAAATGGATAAGTTAAATGTTTTTCAAGCAAAGATCTACTGTTCTTTTCAGAAACTTCGAGTCGTTTGGTTATATAACCGACAATAGAAATTTCGGTTATAAGCTTATAACCAATACCGAAAATTTTATCGGTGACAAAATAGTATCGGAAAGCGGAGCAATATTTTTGTCTGTCCTAGGCAGAAAACCACAAACTCTTGATGAACTTGCTAAAAAAATAAGGAAGCAATATGCGGATGTTGACATTAGAACAATAAAGAATGATGCCAGAGAATTTTATTGCATGCTTGAACGAGATGGTTTTATTGTATCTGGCAAAACTTTGCAGGAGTGTGATGAAAAAGACACTAAGTTTTCTTACAAATTATTAGCACCCGAAATTTCATACAAAAATTTTTCCTCTATTGTGCATCCTGAGAAATCCACTCAGGATTTTTTAGATGAACACTTTAAGGGCAAGCCCCAGCTCACAAACTTGCACATAGAAATTACAAGCAAGTGCAACGAAAGATGCATACATTGTTACATTCCCCATGATAGAAAAGTAAGTAATATCGAACCTGATTTATTTTATGATATTGTGGATCAATGTAAAAATATGAGGTTATTGCATCTGACTCTAAGTGGTGGTGAACCTATGTTACATAAGAACTTTTGCGACTTTTTAAGGAAATGTAAAGAATACGATTTTTCAGTAAATGTGCTTAGTAATTTAACATTACTTAATGATGATATTATCAAAGAAATGAAGTTAAACCCCCTTTTGGGAGTTCAAGTCTCATTATACTCAATGAATTCCATTATTCATGATGAGATAACCCAAATGAAAGGAAGTTTTGAAAAAACAAGAAATGCAATTTTGAAACTGGTTGAAAACGATATCCCTTTGCAAATAAGCTGCCCAATATTAAAACAAAACAAGTACTGCTATGATGATGTTATCAAATGGGCTGAAAAACATAAAATTCATGTTGGAGATGATTATGTAATCATAGCAAGATATAACCATACGACACAGAATCTGAGTTGCCGGTTGTCAATTAATGAGATCAAAGAAATGATTAATGACAAAGTTACTCATGATTCAAAATATATGGAGCAAATAGAAATGGCCGCTGTGAAGAAAAAAAATACTACATCAAACGATTTTGTTTGTAGCGTTTGTCATTCCTCTATTTGCATAGCAGACAACGGAAATGTTTATCCATGTGCTGGCTGGCAAGATTACATTCTTGGTAATGTGAAAGAGACTCCTCTAAGGTATATATGGGATAATTCTGAAAAAGTGAACTATTTAAGAAGCATACGTTGGCAAGACTTCCCTATATGTATTCATTGTCAAGATAAAGAGTATTGCACCATGTGCATGGTTAGAAATGCAAATGAAAGCCCTCTAGGAAACCCATTAGCAGTTAATGAGTATTATTGTAATATCGCGAAACTCAATAGAGAAATAATGCTTGAATGGAAAGAAAAACTTCTGAATCCTAATGCAATTAATTGATTTCCGAGCGTGAAAATGCTGAAAAAATCCAATCTCCCCCTTTGGGGGTTGGGGGTTAAATGTTAATAGGCTCAATATCGTTCAACGTTATAATCTTTTGGCTGAAAATATCTTTATATCTATGCTTATTGAAAGTGTGAATAGGAATTATTGCACTTGGAGCGAGCGTATTAGTTAATTCTTTTAATGAATGAATGTCTGCATGTCCGCTTGTATGTACATTGTATATCGTAAAGTTTCTACTTAAAAGCCAATCAATGAATCCCGTGGTTGTAGCTTGTTCTTTATAGCCTTCCCACATTGAATAAATCAGGTTGCCGCTATCCGTAATAATCCTGTTTAAATCATTTTTCATGGATGGTCGAACAAGTAATACAAAACGTGCTGGGTTTAAAGAAATTTCATCTTTTGTGATTTTACTTTTTGAAAATTTGTTTGCTAATTCACCGTTGCCACTTTTGAACAAGCTTGTTGTTAAACGATTTGGAAAAAGAACCTTAAGATTTGGAAAACCTTTTAAAGGAGATGGGAGTCCGGCAAAATTAGAAAGTGTCTCAAGCACATTGGCGGTATAAACATCAACAATAAAGATTTTTTGAGAGGCCAAACAGGCTTTATATATTGAAACCAACCTGTCAATATTCTGGCTCGAAGTATATATGTAATTTATTGAGTTCGATTTTATGAACAGCTCTCTCAGTTCGATTTCAATTACTTCTTCAGTCTTTGGATTATCCTGATCCCGGCCTATTGTTGTGCCTTCAATAAGTAAATAATCAATATTCTTCGGGGCATTATGTAGAAACCATTTATAGGCTTTGGCTTTACGGCCGTGAGACCTGAAATCACCTGAATAAAATATTCGCTTATTCTCTGCTTCAATCAAAAAAGAATAGGAGTCAAAAGCTGAATGATCATTCCAATATGCGGTTACTTTAAAATCTCTAACAGCAAAAGTTTTTTCTTTTTCAAAATATTGAGGATTTAAAATTCTATTGTTTTGATGAAGAAAAATGTTGTTTAGCTCTAATATTCGGTGCGTAGCTTGACCAAGCCATACAGGAATATCCTTGTTCAAATACTGCATTAATCCGTAATGGTCGGCATGTGGATGTGAAATTATCACCCCGTCTATTCCTGGGTCATCCGAATAAGCCCCCTGAACATCGGGCAAAATCCCCAGAATAATCAATTCTGCAACTGATAAGCTTTTATAATTTGAGAAATCAAAACTGTTTCCAGACCTATTCACCAGTGGCATACCAAAATCAAGCAGAATGCGACTTGACCCTGACTGAAGTTCAATACAGGTTCCGCCGATTTCGTTTGTCCCACGATGAATTGTTAGAATCATCCATTTTTATTTTAGATAGTCTTTCCAGATCGCCAGGCCACACTTAAACATCTTGATTTGTTTTGAAAAAGGGAGAGAATCAAAATTACATCTATTCAGAAGCTGACTTTTAGGATTAAAGTCAATTAAGGCGATAATAAAAACGGCATCATCAATGTTTCTTGAGACATTTAACGATTTCAGTGCCTCTGGTTCTTTATGGCTATATAAACCTAGATCAGCCTTTATTTCAAGTATATATTCCGTCTCTTCTGCAATTTCACTTACTTTTGATCTGACAGTATCATAGTATCTATCTATTTGGGAGGGTAAATGCTGGATATCATTATTTAAACCATATTTTACCTCTATAAATGCTAATGGTACAGTCTGTCCTCTTTTTCTTGGTTGTACCCAATAGATACCGGTTAAATCAAATCTGGATTTGTTATCAGCAAATTGCCTATCAGTTATAATAATATCACTGTTTACATTATTATTGCTACGAATCATTAGCTGTTCATACTCTATTTCAAGGGTTGGACGTTTTGACTTAGTTGCAATGACGTTCTCCTTGATTATGGGCAAAGCTGATAAGTATTTCTGCAAATCAAATTTACCTTGTAGTTGATAAGGAATATTTTGGGTAAACTTCTGATGGATCTCACACGTATGATTTTCTTTTAGTTGCAGAATTGAGTTGCCTTTATAATAGATGTTAATTCTGCTTTCTCTTATCTGAAGATCCAAATCGGCATCCTGGATAACCAGTTTGAGTAAATCATTGTAACATCCACCTTTCTTAAATTCTTCTACAAAATTGTCATTAAGCGCTCTCATGTCCTGCTTATATGATTGACCATTTCACCCAATTTGAACACCTGTCATATATTTTAGTCTTTTTTTTGAAGGTATCCCTTTTGTAATAACATTCACCAATGTTTGTACTTTCTGCTTTAATAGTATTACCTTTTGGAGGTTGCCTTACTCCCGCCCAATAGTTGCATGTTACACATACTTTGTTGCTTTTAACTGTTTCAGTTGTTGCCATAAGACTTATTTTTAAGATTAATATTCATTCTAATCCTCTCTTACAAAGATTTTACTATTCCAACTCCCCATAAGGTAATAAGCTTTTCTTGTTCTATCGTATTCTATAGACTCACCCCATTGATTAATCATTTCTATGTCACGTTTTATTGTTTTAGATGATACGTTAAATTCCTGACATAGTTCTTCATGCTTTACATAAGAGTTTGTTGGCTGTAGTTTTTTAAGGATAGCAAACATGCGCATGAGCTTTTTATCGTAAGTTTTATTACTTCTTAGATGTCGTATGATTGCACTCCTGCGGTTTAAAATTAAAAGTTTCAAATATTGGTATTCTATTGGGCCATCCGGAAGTATAAAGTATCTTAATAAGGTTTTGGGAATTTTAATGGGTTTTGTTAGTAACACGCAAAATTCTTTTGGATTTTCGTTTTTGTGAATCTCTTTGAAGTTCTCAAAATAGTCCTTTTCTAATTTATCCGGGTCAATTATTCCGAAGAAAAAGCCAGTTGCATATAAATCAATTGTATCATTTGCGATTATTAGGTTGAGCTTTAAGTCTTTTGTTACTTTTTCAGCCAATGAAATAATTTTACTGTCCTCAGAAAGGATAATAACATCATTTACAATCACTTTTATATTTAATCCATCGTTCATTTCAAACTTTTTATTATAAAGATAAAGCTCTGATCAGACAACGTTGTGTCCATATGCAGAGAAAAACGATGTTAATTTTAACAAATTATCTTTCACTTAATTAGCGATTTCTCTAAATATCTAATAGCAGAATATGTTTTTGTCAAATATTTTGGCGGGTAACTAATTACAAAAGAGCTATATAAAGGACATTTGAATACTCCAAATTTTTAATATTACTTGGTTTCAGTTATTTTAGTGATGAATAACTTATTAATAAGTATTTGAGTGATTATTTTTTTGTGTAATTAAGAATGGAGAATTTTGTATAAACAAAAAAGTCAAGTCCTTGGGGGGACTTGACCTCAAAAGAAGTATTAAAAAATACCTCAATTTTGTAAAAGGCATTCAAAGTTAAGGAAAAGTTTAGCACTTCCAAGAGTTTAGTAACCCAGAAAGGAGAAGTTGGAGAATGTCTAAAGAGTCTTTAAACAAAGACTTAGTGGAAGTTTTTTGCCGTTATATTGTTAAAAATGGGAAAATAATTTACCCTAAGAATGGACGATATTTTCATTTTTATGTGAAAAGGAAATAGTTTCCATAAAGTAAATATCAGTCTACCAGGTTGACAACATCAACCTGGTTTTTTTGTACATTTCCGAATATTTACAAAAGATGCTGCGTTGTTTTATTATTTGTTTTACGATCCTTTTTCAGGTTCCGGAGGTTTTTAATGCAAAGGTTATAGGCATCACTGATGGTGATACTATTGTGGTTTTAAATTCAGATAATCAGCAGATTAAAATAAGGTTGGAAGGTATTGACTGTCCTGAAATGAAGCAAGATTTTGGGACTAAGGCAAAACAAGCTGCTTCGGAGCTTTGCTACAGTAAGCGGGTTAGTATTCATAAATCCGGGGTGGACCGGTATGGAAGAACTTTGGCGTATGTATACGTGGGAGACACGTGTATAAATAAGGAATTACTAAAGCTTGGTATGGCCTGGCATTTTAAAAAGTACAATAGAGACCAGGAACTTGCTCAGCTGGAGATCCAGGCAAGAGATAAAAAAGTCGGACTTTGGTCACAACGGGATCCAATTGCGCCCTGGGATTTCAGAAGTAAAAAATAATTATAAGTTATATAGGGATAATTTAGGAAAGAATCAATAACATATCGCCTACATTACACAGGGTTATATATTGTAAATGTAAACAAAAATGTTTATATTTGCGTATGAAAAATAAGGTTGACATATTAAAAGGAATACATCCTGGCTTTATTTTGGATAGAGAGTTAAATAACCGCAAAATTTCAAAAAGAAAATTCGCCTTATCCATTGGAGAGCATTATCAGACTATATGGTCAATTACAAAAGGCAGAAGGAATATGAATCTTCCGCTTTCACTTAAGATTGAACATGCACTGAATATGCCTGAAGGGTTTTTAATGACTTTACAGCTTCATCATTCCATCAGAATATTGAAGAATGCAGACCAGTCAAATAAATGTCCTGATTTATCTATAATTCGTAAGGCTCTTTTTTGGGATACAGATATTCAAAAAATTAATTGGGAGCAGCAAAAAAAAGCTGTTATTAAGCGCATTTTTGAACGAGGTAACGATCAGGAAAAATCGGAAATTATCCGGTTTTATGGCAAGGACACTGTATCTAAGATAATAAAATCATGGAGTAGGGTTAAAAGCAATTATTAATTGATTA
>JAFGOZ010000126.1 GCA_016926235.1 Bacteroidales bacterium
CAACACCCAGCCCGGAAAAAGTCACTTGCCAATCCGCAAGGCAAGCCAAAAACATCCTGTTTTTGGCAGGACAGAATGCGCGTTATGGTTCGTTATCTGCATCCATACAGACGCCCCATAACGGGCATTCTGCCCACCTTTTGGATTCTTCTTTTTGTTTTCCGGGTTGGGAATCTTCTTTGAAAAGAGGATTTGATAAATCACAATTGATTTTAGTTTTCCGTTTATTTTGTTTTAAAAAAGAAAGTTGCCCCAGGATGGCGGCTAGTAGTCTTTTTTATTTTTTTGTGACATTATGAAGCAGTTTTGTTTTTTTCCTTAACAGTTGATTGAAAAAACAAAACTGCCAGCGAATACGAAGTATTCACCATGCTCCTTGTAGGGCGTGGGCAGGATGCCCGGCGATACTTCGTATCGCTTGGAGTTTGAGTATTTCATACTCAAATATCCACAACTTTACAGTCTGCTTTCTGTCGTAGCGTAACAGCCATGGACTGCTGCGAAGCGGTATCCTGCGTGTGATGCGAGTGCTGTCCCGGAAAAGTCCCTTTTTTTACAAAACACCAAAGTAACAGATGACTGTAAGACTATCGATCTACCACACAATGTATCTCAATTTACAACAATTCCATCTTTTACATAATATTTATACTTGTTTTCCTTGGCAAAATACCCAATAGAATATTTATATGTTTGACCATCATCATTATAAATGAACAAATGTATGTCTGCAGTATCCTTTGAATTCACACAATTTAGCCATATTTTATATTTCAATTTATGATTTATCCTGACTTCTATTACTCCATAAGTATAAAACTCATTTTGCTTTTTAAAAAGGTACATTGGTTTCACACCATGTTTTGATAAACCAAAATCTAAAAATAACTGTTCAGCCTTATATGAATAATTATAACCATCTTCCCTTTCTTCTTTTTTCAATAAGCCATTTTTAATAGCATAATTTATCCTTTCTGAAATATAAATAAAAGGTTCCAAAAAATATTTATCAGTGAAACGCATAGAAATGTATTCTCTGTTTATTATATTATTGAAAGACAGCCATCTTCGACCATACTCATCAGAATATTCTTCTTCTGCAGGCATTTTTTTTAGACAACAACATGTCAAGAGAACAAAAAGGATTAAAAATATTTTTTTCAATCTTTCCATGTAGCACCTCCTATTAATCCCTCATCTCCATAATATTGTAACTCATCATATGAAGCCCTTCTTACTTCAACATATGTTTCGT
This sequence comes from Bacteroidales bacterium, assembly GCA_016926235.1. The sequence goes on from JAFGOZ010000126.1 coordinate 1,256, forward strand.
TTGTTGTATCCTCATGCCAAACATGATATTCGATATAATAGATCATTTCATTTTTTTTATCGTTATATAAAACTGTATAGCTATGGCCTGTTCCACCATCTGGGAGTCCTGTTTCCTGATCTACACCTTGGAATAATACTACATCACCTGATTTTAATTTAGCAGCAAGTTCCCTATGATCAGTTATAATATTGCCTGCTGAATCTCTATAATATATAATCTCATTCGAAACAGCAAGATCTTCAGGATATAAAAAAGGTGTTATATCTCGATTTTTCCAAAAATTCCTGAATGCTGTCGCACCACCTGAACAAGCATTTGGTTTACCTATACTCACAACAAATAATAATGTTTCTTTATCTAATTTTGCTTTTTGCCAATGCCCAAAAGTATACTCATTCGACCAATCCCCCTCCTTTATATTTTTCATTATTTTATATACTAAATTAAAAAGTCGAAAAGATTCCACAGGTTCTTTCCCATTAGGATCAACATACTTAACAGGATTGTTCCCGCCATAGTGATACACCGCCAGGTTCACCGGGTTGAATGCTCCGCCCATGCCGGGAAGGCTTCCGTTATGCTTCTTCGCCTCATCATTAACTGGTACAACCGGCAAATACTCACCCAATGCCGGGTTAACACTCAGCCACTGGTTAATGTTTGTCGTAGTGCAGGAGCTTTAAAAAATGCCAAATAATAATAAAATACCGATTAGGATAGCAGCAATACCAGAGCTAACCCAAAGAAGTAATATTTTAATTGAATCCCTTTCCAAATATGAAATACTGGGATTTTGCGGGTTAAAGTTGACTTTTACCTTTTTATTATAGGAATATTTTATTATATCCGATTCAGCTTTACTTCTATTTGATATACTATTTAAAAAAATATTAATATTATCAGATTCATATTCAATACTATTTACTGAATATTTATATATAATTTCAGCATAACAGGTATCACCACGTGGTTTAATTTTAGAACTTTGCACAATACCTTCTGCAACAGGCCATGATTTTGATTTATAAAATTCAATACATCTTAACCCTAAATCAATAAAAAACCCTGTTAAAGCAATTATTATTGAAATACCTATACCTTGCTTATAATTCAAATATTTAAAAAAACATTGATCACTTATAAATAATAATATACTAAATATAACTGGTATCACTATTAGTATATATTTTTGCTTAAGCTTCAATAGATCCCCCTACAAAATATTAATAATCTTTTTTCCCTAATTCTTCTAACAGTTTAGAAGCTTTAATATTTACACCTACTTCCAAGTTTGCGCTGGCTACAGGATTATCTGCAATCCCTACTTTTTCCAGGAATCTTAATTCTACTTCCCCCTCATTGTTGATTCTACCTTGTATAGTACCGGTAACTAATCCACCTTGTGGTATATTAATATCAACCCCATGTTTTATGTCACTAAATTCAAAGGATAATTTATCATCATCATGTAATATGAAATCGAATCCAACTTCTATTACTTTTCCCACAATTGGACCCAATTTAGGTATATTTAATCCACCACGGACCCCTATTGACATTTTATCATGGCTTTGAGTTATAATTATTTTTCCTGTCAAAAGTGTAATACTACCATTTAAAGCAATTCTTGTTTCTACATTTGCGGTTATAGCATGAGATAATTTTATTATTGATCGCCCCATCTGTAATTCCATCATAGCCATTCGTGGATTTTGTTGCCATAATCCTGAGTGCGGTCTACCCATAGCCCACCTTATAAACATTTCTAAAATGTTTTCCCTCCCATTCGGATCAACATACTTAATCGGATTATTCCCGCCATAATGATACACCGCCAAGTTCACCGGGTTGAATGCCCCACCCATGCCGGGAAGGTTACCATTATGCTTCTTG
>JAFGOZ010000127.1 GCA_016926235.1 Bacteroidales bacterium
CTTTGGGTTATATACAATGCAACCTTCTTCATCCGTTAATGTTGCAAGATATACCTGGTAATCCTCTGCATCTCTAAATGTCAATCTCACTATATCAATATCATGTTCTATTATGTACTTAAAAAATATCTTCATCCTGTACTTTATCTCATTGTATAACCTTGACCCCTTTAATCTCTCATATTCTATAAAGTCATTAAGCAATTTGTTTTCTTCTTCCGTTATTGCTACATCTATCATTTTCTTATCGCTTCTATATGAGCTAATAATATTCTCTAACTCAATTAGACAGCTGCTTAGATGCTTTAATCCTTTCTCCTCTATTACCCATGTAAACCATTTCCTTAATAGATATAAATTGCATATTATTGTTCTTTTGTTGTAAGCTTCTCCATGAATGTTTTTAACATCCTTTAGATAAGACTCGAATCCCTGTAATTTTAATTCTGCAAGTTCATGAATGAAATATATATTTACCGACTTAAAATATCCTTCAATGAATCTTAACGCTTTTTTAACTCCTGACTTATCTCTTATGTTTGTTTTTAGGTAGCTTGAAAAATAGTCGGTTATTGTATTGTTGGTATCTGTCATGTTTTTTGCCCTTTTTTTATCTTTTTTTTGGCTCTTTCCCCCCTAAAAACGCATCCCCACTTTATTTAATCCCGTAACTTGTTTAATATCCATTACTTAATTTTCAAAAGTGGGGATTTCCCCACTTTTCCCTGCTTTCCCCACTTTTCCCTGCTTTCCCCACTTTTTTTCTAAATTTTTAATTTATCTTTCATATCTTTAGGTGCCGGAATAATGCTCAAATCAATATTCTCTATTGATTCATCCTTCCTCAATTTATATAAAAATCTTGTACCTCTATTCTTACCGCTGTTTACTTGAATGTATTCATAATCAACAAGTACTTTTAAATATTTCTTTATGCTATCCGCATTGAACTTTGAATACTCTCTTAATTCCCTCTGGCTAAACGATACTTCCTCGCAGTTTAGATTATTCTCCTTGCCTATCTTTTTTGCCATCTTCCTTACTTCTTCATAAAGATTCATTGCTCCCTTTGGCAGCTCGATCATTGTTGATGATAATACTCCATTGACCATTATGTTATATGCAACCTCATAATCGGTTAGATCACATTCTATATAATCTATCCTTCCATCATTTTTTAATTCCTTCTGATATTGCCTTAAAAAACATACAACTGCTATTAGATCAATAAACCTGTCATGGTCCCGTCTTGTCCTCATTGCAGAATCAGGAAAGTTCAGGTATCTAGCAAAACTATTTATGATTATTACTTTCCTTAAAAGCTTTTGAGCTATTTGATGTTTCCTTACTATATCCGGAACTTCATCCATTTTTTTGTAATGCTCTTCAAGGCTGTATTTCTTCCTCTGCAATTCATGGATCTTTCTTGTCTGTTCTCTTGATTCATCTGCATTTATGATAAAATATCTACTTGCATTCTCAGGGTTTATTCTATGATTCGTGGTGCTTAATACTGTTGAAACAATTACTTTCTTTTTAACAAGCTCGCTTTTTAATTTACCGGTCTTTTCATCTTTTAATGTTACGAGTCTTGTTAATTCTTTGCTTGATAACATTTCCCTGATCTGGTGTTCTATGATATCAGAATGTACAGCTTCTCCGAATATAAGGAATCTGTTAAGCAAACTTTCTATATAATTTAATGCCTGGTCTGATAAGCTTGTTATTGATACAACTTCATCCTGCGGCATCAGTCTTCTTACTGTTTCAACTAGATAGCTTTTACCTGATGCTGATTGTGAGATAATAAGTACTGATATTGGATCATCCAGTTTTCTGCTTGATGCACATAGATAAAGCAACTGCTTGTTTAGTTCTTCGCCTACATATCCTAGAGTTGTCATGTCATTAACTATTTGATTGAATAAGTCGGGGCTTTTCAAAAACTTTAAACCAATCTCTTTTTCTTCTTCGGTTAGCTCTTCTTCTTTATCCTCTTTTACCCTTAAGGCTCTGTCCCTCTCATTCTCAAAGTATTCAAGTATTTTTAATAAATCCTTTTCAATCCTTGTAGGTTCAATATTAAACTTCTGACCTATTGTCTGGCTGAATGATGTTCTTGATCTTGCAGAATAAAGGTCAAGATTATCAGGGTACCACTCGCCTTGATATTCTGCTTTTATGTTTACTCTTAAGTTTGATACGAATAACTCTTTTAAGCCTGTAACTATATATGATGCTTCACCTATTAAAAATGTATATTTAAAGCCATCCTTATGAACTTTGAATGTTGTCTTATCTTCCTCAGGTTTGAATAATTCTGCTTCCTCTATTAACCTTGTTACCTGGTCTTTCTGCAGGGCTTCGTTAATTGAAGATTGCGGTTTATAGAATGAAATTGTTTTTATCCTGAATCCTTCTGAAACGAATAAATCCTTTAAAGCGTCTGCTGTTATTTCATTTTTAATTGCAAGTATTATTGTCTTTACCCTGTTATCCTGCAGTAATTTAATATGTCTTGCTGTAATATTTCCTGAATCATTTATTGATATTACGTTCTCAATCTCTAATTCAATTAAGTTCAATGCTTCAAGTATGTTCTCCGTGAGAAATACTTCATCGTAAACTTTTAATGCCTTCTCATTGAATATTGGTATTTCTGAATTTAAATATACTGGTTTTAAAAACTCATTCGTATTAATATCAAGCCCATAAATGCAAACAACTTTTCCATTTTCATTAAAGATTGGGAAGATGATGCAGTTAATGAAATATTCAACATCGTTCTCCCCAATCAAACCTAACTTTTTTAATAATTCAATTTGCTTTTTACTCAAACTATTTAAAATGGATTCGTCTGCATAACCAATTTTAAATCTTTCGTAGTTAGCTTGTTTTTTTAATCCTAGTTTTTCCAGGCAATTCAATGCTTCCGAATTCTCATAAAGTTTCTTATGATAAAAATCAATAACTGCATTTAGATCAAGAGGGGTTTCTTCTTTCTGCTGTTCAAGGTATTCATGTTCTTTGGTAATCTTATCAATGATATCCTCTCTTTTGTTAATCTGGTTAAATATATTTTTGTTAACTATAGAGCGACCCTTTAATACATCTTTTTTTGCCATGATCATTTGACCTCCTCTTCTTTATTCTTATTCAACCTATGGAGGATTTCTGCACATAATGCTTTGTACTCCTGCGACAGTTTGCATTTTGGATCAAGCTCACTTACTCCAACACCTTCAACTGCTGATTCTTCGCTCTTTGCCATTCTTGTTATTGTTGTTTCAAATACTTTATCTTTAAAATATTTCCTCAGATCGTTTTCTAACTGCTTGTAAACTGTTGCTCTCTGTACCATAGTAATAAGCACTCCGAGTATTTTTAAATCAGGGTTGGAATTCAATGATGAACTTTTAATAGTTTGTTCAAGTTCCACAATATCCATCAATGGATATACGCTCGGATTGGTGGGTATTAATACACAATCGCTTGATGTAAATGCATTCAACATTAAAATATTTTTCGCAGGCTGTGTATCAATAAGAATAAAATCAAATCCACAGCCATTGCGAGATGAAGTCGAAGCAATCTTATTCAAAATATCTTTCAAACTGAAAAAAGATGCATTCATTAAAAGCCTTAAAGATACTTCGTTCAATTCCGAATGGCAGGGGATTATTGATACTTTTTTAATTTTAGTTTCTGAAATAAAGTCAGTTGGTTCTAACTTTGGGTTTACAAGCAATTCTTCAACACCCGTGAAGTTCATGAGGTTCTCTTCCCCAAGTATTGCTTTACCGAGTGATCCTTGAGGATCAAAATCAATAAGTAATGTCTTTTTATCAACATTTGAAAATTCTGTTGCAAGGTTTAAGCAGGTTGTTGTCTTTCCTGTTCCGCCTTTGGTGTTGGCTATGGTGATAATATTTGTTTTTGTCATCTCTGCGCTCCTTTTCGGAGCGAAACCCTCGCTTCTTTTTTAGCAAGGGCAATTAAATTTAAAAGCCTGTTGTA
>JAFGOZ010000012.1 GCA_016926235.1 Bacteroidales bacterium
CAACAGCCGAGCAGAGAATACATTATAGCTGCGTTTTCAGCTGCATCATGATTACCACAAAACAGGTAATTCTTGCGCCCGAGCGCCCAATGTCATTAAGTTAAGAGAATAGTATCGTCATCGAGGAGTCCCGAAAACTATCAGGATACGAAGCGAAATGAAATCTAGTATAACAATAATACTTTTAATATTTATTTGTAGTTTAAGTTTTAGCCAAATAGATATTTCATTTAAGAGTGCTCTTAATAGTTCAAAAATGCATTATTTAGAGGCTGAGTCTTATTCTCTTTTTACCACAAACTTTGGTTATAATATTGAGACATCCTTCAATTTACCAATATTCCAAAAGACTTTCATTACTATTAATCCAGGATATAAACTATTAAAGTGTGGGTTAGAAGCAAATGAGTATAGAGCAACATACAAATTTAATCAATTAGTTTTGCCAATATATTTGCGGTACATAATTGAAAATAGGGTAAGTCTTTATATAGGAAATGAGTTTGGATATATTATAAATACCAAAACTAGAGAATTTGGAGTAAGTGCTAATAATATATTAGAATTTAATAATCCTCTACAATGTTCACCATCTGCGGGTATTTCATATAAATTTGGAGAACGCTTTGAACTATATTACATATTTTCATATGGTGTAACATCATTAATCAAAGACTTTTATACACTTGATGCAAATTTAAACCCTGTTTCTGAGAATAAATTATTAGTGGAACAAATGGAACTAGGATTTACATACAAATTTTTTCAGATTAAAGAATAATCTTTTTAAATGAATTACCCTGAGGCAATGTCTTAGGGTAATTTATTGGTTTATCCTCCAAAATTACATACATTGTATGCTCGCAATGTTATCAGTTGCTTATGAAGCAACCTTTTACCCCTAGAGCCATCATTTGTAGAAACCTATGTCTGCTCATTTATAAGAATATCAAGAATTTCATAAATTTAAGGCAACAAACCCTTTATCAACTATGTGCAAGATTCTAACCTCCTTTGTTTTGGCTGTGCTATGTATTCATGCAAGGGCACAGATATCTTTTACAAGCAGGGATTTCAGTATAAATCCAATGTTGATTAACCCTGCCACCTGCGGAGCAGATTACCTTACAAAAGCTACCATTTCGCACACCAAACAATGGACAAACATTAACCAGGCTCCGGTTACGACTTTGGTTTCCGGTCAGTTTAGAATTGGGAGCTTTGATTTTTATAATCCAAAAATGTTTTTGAATGACTCAAAATTTAAATCACTGGAAAGGATTGGAGTTGGTTGTGGAATATATTCCAACGTATATGGCCCTTTCCGTGAAATAAGCTTTTTACTGGCATACAGTTACCATATACACATTGCAAAGAGCAGTAATTTATCCATGGGTATGACAGCGGTGGTAAATCATTATGGGGTGAATAATTCGGACATTAAGGCCAGGGATCCGGGTGATCCATTGGTAGATTTTGAAAGCCAGTTATCGGCAAATGCAAATTTTGGCTTGTTATATTACCACAAAGATTATTTTGTCGGGGTATCCTCCACAAACCTGTTTAATACCAAAATAGAGTCAACTGTTGAGAGTGAAACTCCAAGAAATCTATATGCTGTTGGTGGTTACCGGTTTTTTCCGGCAGGAAACCAATTTATTGTTGAACCATCTATTACTTATAGTCGTGATTTCGAAAATGCGGAAAACTTTTTTGATTACAGTGCTAAGTTATACCTTGTAAAATATGGCTGGCTAAGGTTAAGTTATTATAAAGATTTTGAGATGAAAATTACTGTAGCATTGAGAATGTATAAATCATTCTATTTGGCATATACATTTGCTAATGTAAACAGTGATCTAAATATCTACACTAAAAACACTCATGGTATTAGTATAGGTAAAAACCTGGGAGTTAACCGGAATACAACTAATATCTACTAAGTACAAGCAATGAAATATTTCAATCTAATAATATTATTTACATCAGTCTGTTTCAATGGAATTATTTTTGGTCAAACTTTAAATATTCACGCTGTATCTACTGCCAGACAAATGGGTGGCAGGGATAATGGTTATACACTTGACGGTCAACATATGGCTGTATCAAAATTCAAGCTATTAAATTCTGATAATTTTAGTAATACAGGAATTTATAAAAAAAAGGTTGATATTACTTGTTCCTATTTCTCTTCAGGTAGCCTGGAAGAAATAACATCCATCGAGGGGATTGATATTTTCTTTTTTGGCTCATTTATTAATAACGAACCCAGTTTTGTTCCATTTACAAAAGCTGAAGTTGATTCTCTTTATAAATGGTCAATAGAAGGTGGTAAAATGATTATTGCAGAACAGGGACATTCGGATGGAATTTTTCAAAACATTTCATATAAATGGAAATATGGTATTAGTTTAAGTAATCCCAGTGATATATTTCCCAATGCTGCTGGGAACAAAACTAAAATATTTTCTGGCCCTTTTGGCAGGGTCAGTTGGGCTAAACAAGGTGGAATTGCCCAGGGATATTTTGGTCATATCCCGGAAAATTCAGTTGTATTAGCAACAAATTTTGAAGGAAAGCCTACTTTATATGTCGATTGCAATACAATGGATCTTATTTGTGCCGATACAGATGCCTTTACTGACCTGGGAGGTATAACAGCCAGTGAAGAAATAAAGAGTGACCAGGACAGGTTTTGGGTAAATGTAATTGCCTTTATGGATAGCATTGGTAACAGGCCAGATGCCCAAATCGGATATAATGGTGCATATTTAACCACTGATGAATATAGTTCTTATCAATGGTTATACAATTGGGACACAATAAATGGAGCAGTTGAATCTTCAGTGTTTCCACAAGCAGATGGCTATTACAGGGTTATTGTAAATGATGAAATAGGTTGTTCTGATACTTCAAAAGCATTCCTAATTGGAAGTGAAATAGGTCCTCTTATAAATTGTGTTGACATAGCGATATTTACAAATCCAACGAAAAATTATTCAACTGCAACCCTAGAAATCCCGGAAATAATTGACAATTATAATATAATCAGTATTGAGAATAATGCTCCGGATACTTTTCAAGTTGGAATCACTGAAGTTACCTGGACAGTAACAGACAGTGAAGGATACTCTTCAAACTGCATTCAAAAAGTTTTTGTAAAAGATAATCAACCACCAGTTATCATATGCCCCGAAGATATTACAATCAGTAATGAAGAAAGAAATGATTATTATGTTTTAGATATTGGAGAACCTCATGTTAGAGATAATGTCTATGTTTATTCTGTTACAAATGATGCTCCGGACACTTTTAATGTAGGTCTGACCATAGTTACCTGGACAGTTTCCGATTCATCCGGAAATGAAAAGCAATGCATTCAAAGTATTAGTATTGCAGATTTTAATGCTCCGGAAATAGAATGTCCTGATGATATAACAATTTCTGTTTCTTATGAAGATAATAGTGCTTCAATTGTATTGGACACACCTTCAGTATATGATAACAGTAACTTTGTTACAATAAGAAACGATGCCGACAGCATTTTTTATTTAGGTATAACATACGTTACATGGATTGCGGAAGATGCTTCCGGGAACTCAGCAAGCTGTGAACAAATAGTTTATGTAAAGCGTGAAGATTTATCCATTCCAAATATTATTACCCCAAATTTCGATGGATTAAATGACTGTTTTTTTATTGACTTGTTACCTGAGAATTCGGAATTAGTTGTATTTAGTTCAAAAAATGAGATACTTTATAAATCATCAAATTATATGAATGATTGGTCCGGGGTGGATATGCACAGTCAACCGATTGAAAACGGTACTTACTGGTTTATCCTTAAACCACCAGGTGATAAACAGTATAGTGGTTTTATTATTATTAAACGGCAATAGGAGTCTTGTTATCGATGAGAATTTTAAAAATGATATTTCCCCCCTTCTTACTTATGGCATTCTCATATTGCCATTGCCAGACCATAAACATCCATTCTATATCCACCGCAAGGCAAACCTCAGAAGGTGATGGTGGTTATACGCTTGATGGCGGGCATATGGCCGCTTCAAGGTTTAAACTTTTAAACACATCTAATTTTGGAGAGACAGGAACCTATAATAAAAATATCTCTATATATGATTATTATTTCACCTCAGGTAGTTTAAAGCAAATTACCCAAGTTGAAGGTATTGATATTTTCTTCTTTGGTTCTTTTAACAACTCCTCAGCTACATTTAAAAAATTCACCTCTGATGAAATTGATTCACTCTACAAATGGTCGAAAAATGGTGGAAAGATGCTAATAGCAGAACAAGGAGACATTGATGGTGTTTTTGAAAATATTGGATACAAGTGGGGATATCACATTCAAAATTATTCTACTTCTTCTATCATTCCTAATGAGCAAGGTCTAAAGACAAAAATCTTTAATGGCCCTTTTGGTGAGATACAGAGAGCGAGCCAGGGAGGCTTTGCCCAGGGGTATTTTGTTGGATTGCCAAAGAATATTTCTGTATTAGCTACGGATGGTGGAGGCAGGGCAACGCTTTATATAGATTGTTCAACAATGGATCTTATCTGTGCAGATACAGATGCATTTACTGATTTAGGGGGATTATCCATAAGTCAGGACATTGAAAACAACCAGGATATATTTTGGGCAAACATTATTGCCTTTATGGATAGTCTGGGAGAGGCTCCTAAGGCTGATATTTATTATGATGGAACAACTATTAGCACCGGTGAATTTGACACCTATTCCTGGTTCAATAACTGGAGTATATTGAACGGTGAAAATTCCTCTTCGATTGTACCTCAGGAGGATGGATATTACAGGGTTGTTGTACAGGATAAACTGGGATGTATTGATACATCCGATGTAATAACCATTGGCTCCATTACAGGTCCTGTAATTAATTGCCCAAAAGATACTATTGCCTACACTGATTTTAGGGAAAACTATGCAATATTGGAACTTCCATCACCCGATGTTCTTGATGTTTATGAAATCGTATCAATCAGTTCTAATGCTTCTGATACTTTTTTTGTCGGAGAAACTATCGTTGAATGGACAGCAATTAATTCTGAGGGATATTCAACTACTTGTTCTCAAAAAGTAAGCGTATTAGATAACGAAGCACCGGTAATTAACTGCCCTGAAGATTATTATTCTCCTGCAATTAAAGGAGAAGATTATGCAATAATTCACCTTGAGGAACCTGATGTGCGTGATAATGTTTTTGTTGATTCAATAAGTTACCTCAGCCCGGATACGTTTAAAATAGGAACCAGTTTTGTTTACTGGACTGCTTTTGATAGTTCGGGAAATCGTTCTGAATGTAATCAAAGTATCTCTGTTGTAGACTATGAGCCCCCGGCAATAAATTGTCCGGATGATGTTTATGACAGCTTGCCAGTGGGTATGTTTTATTCTGAAATCATATTAGATACCCCGGATGTCTATGACAACCATTCTATTTTAAGCATAACTAACAATTCTCCCGATTCATTTCTAATTGGTACTACTTATGTAACATGGACAGTAATCGATAGCTCTGGCAATTCAGCTGAATGTGAGCAAATAGTAGTAATTGAAGAATCTTCTTTAAGAATCCCAAACATTATTACTCCCAATGGCGACGGCCTAAATGATTGCCTGGTAATTGACGGATTGCCGGAGAATTCTGAACTGGTAATATTTAACGATAAAAACCAAATCCTTTTCAAAACCGGGAATTATCAAAACGACTGGAATGGAACAGACAATAATGGTAATTCTATCGATAATGGCACATACTGGTATGTTTTAACTATTTCGAGTAGCAAATACACTAGTGGCTTTATTATTATTAAGAGGGAATAATAAAACTGAAATGATTTTTAATCCGAATTAAGGTTGGCACCCAGGCAAAAGAGTTAATTCACAAGAATTGACGTATAAATTCCTTATGGAATAACTTTTACCGATTTATTCTCTATCATTTCATGTAATTGATCAAGCAAGGCTTGCTCCTGAGAGTCAATTATTCCATCTTCAAGCGCCATGTTCATAATGCTATCAAACTCGGCTCTTGTAATAAGGTGATCTTCAATTGCTTTCTCTATTAAAATTCTTAAACGGCTTGCATGTTCACTTAAGGCCATAAGCTTATTTTTATTTTAAAATTAGTGATGATTTGGCAGTTTTCAAGTTTTTATGCTTGTTATTATCAACTACGTATGTTTCCGTGTAGTGTTGTCCGTTTTATTCTTATTGCGCGCATGGTGGGGAACAAACTTTTTAGAATTTTTTGCAAGCCCGTTATCGGTTTCAAATAACTTCTTTTTAAGATCTTTTCTTCCCATTTTTTCAAGTCGAGACTCTATCTGGTGCCTGAACTCTCTTTTATACCAGAAAAAGAACATCCGCTGGTTCAGCTTTTCGTTTTTTGACCTTGCTGTATATACCTTTTCCATTGTGATGGGATTGTACCCCGAATAATAGATCACCGTAGCAACCGTCATAGGCGTTGGAGTAAAATCCTGTACCTGCTCCAGTTTAAAATCCTGATTTTTGGTTTCTACTGCCAGGCTTGCCATATCCTCTTCGGTACTTCCGGGGTGACTGGAAATAAAATATGGAATAATCTGCTGTTTTAGCCCTGCTGCAGTGTTATACCGATCAAACTTCTTTTTAAATTTTTTAAATAATTCAAAAGAGGGCTTTCGCATTAAATTAAGTACCTGCTGAGTGGTATGCTCGGGAGCAACTTTTAATCTTCCTGAGACGTGTTTCTGTATCAAATCGCGGGTGTATACTTCATGGCTTCGGCGTTCCGGTTCAGGTGCATGTTCGTTTAAAAGCATGTCGTACCTGATGCCACTGCCCACAAACGATTTTTTCACCTTTGGATGGCTGTCCACCGAATTATAGATATCCAGCATGGCCGTATGGTCAGTGTTCAGGTTTTCGCATACTTTCGGATAAATACAGGAAGGCCTGCGGCAGCGTTCACAAATTTTCAGATTCCTGCCCTTCATCATGTACATATTCGCGCTTGGCCCGCCCAAATCAGAAATATACCCTTTAAAGTCGGGCATAAGTGTTATCTGATCAACCTCTTTCAGGATAGATTCTTTTGAGCGGGAAGCTATAAACTTTCCCTGGTGTGCCGAAATGGTACAAAAGCTGCACCCTCCAAAACAACCCCGGTGCAAATTCACCGAGAATTTTATCATTTCAAATGCCTGAATAGCTCCTTTATTCTCATATTTCGGGTGAGGTAAACGAGTAAAAGGCAAATCAAACGATGCATCAAGTTCTCCGTCCTCCATGGGTGGAAAGGGCGGATTGATTACAATAGTATTTTTACCGTGTTTCTGAAGAATTCGGCTTGCATTCCATTTATTCGATTCCTCTTCAATAATTTTGAAGTTAGCTGCATACGACTTTTTATTGTTCAGGCAGGTTTCGTGTGAAGCAATTTCTATTTCTTCCCACAATTTAACCGGTCGTACCGGAATATCTTCGGTTTGGATAAACGAGGTTTGAGGAATGTTTGTGAGGGATTGCACCGGTACACCTTTACCCATTAAGCGGATAATTTCAAGCAGGGGTCTCTCTCCCATTCCATAAACCAATAAATCTGCTTTAGAATCAACCAAAATTGAAGGTTTCAGAGAATCGCTCCAATAATCGTAATGAGTAACCCTCCGTAAGGAAGCTTCAATGCCTCCGATAATAACCGGCACATCCGGAAATAAATCCTTTAGAATAGTTGAATACACTGTAACAGCATAATCCGGTCTGAATCCGGCCTTGCCTCCCGGAGTATAGGCATCGTCGGAGCGCAATCTTTTGTTCGCTGTATAATGGTTAACCATGCTGTCCATGCATCCCGATGTTACCCCAAAAAACAAGCGGGGTTTCCCAAGCTTTTTAAAATCGCGCAAATCATCGCGCCAGTTGGGCTGGGGAACAATTGCCACCTTCAGCCCTTTTGACTCAATTAACCGACCAATTACTGCTGCTCCAAACGATGGGTGATCTACATAGGCATCGCCCGAGAATAATATTACATCAAGTTCTTCCCAACCTCTTGCCTTAACTTCTTTTGCAGTAGTTGGCAACCATTTATTAAGTTCTGTAGACATAATGCAAAAATAGTCAATTGTACAACTACTTTACTCTTTAATACATCTGAATAAGGTTTAAATAACAGCCTTTTATTGAGCCTCTTCTTCTTTCTCAAGCTCTTCTATTGCAACCTGAAGCGTATGATCGATTTTTTCTATAATCGGAAAGTATCCTTTATTATCGAATATATTGCGGGCTATGTATGCATAAAGTTGCGTTTCAAGAATTTCTTTCGAAATGTTGTATTGTTCTGCATTGTATTTAACCCCGTTCTCAGAGGCAAATGATGTCATACGTTTCAGAAGGTTTTTGCTTTCAAGGTAGCTAACCAGATCATCAATCGAAGTAAATGAACTGAGTTTTTCCCTGTCCTCATCGGTGTATTCGAGAGAGAACCGATAAATGAGCCCCCTGTTTCTGATATCCACAAGGTAATCGGTAACTCCCGATGTGTCTAGTGGAACAAAGATATCCGGCATGATACCTCCCCCGCCATAAACAGTTCTTCCGCCCGGTGTTGTGTATTTCAACGAATCTGAAAAATTAATGCTGTCCAGCTCCAGAAACTCCCCGTGGTAATACCTGTCCGAAAGTTCATTGTAATAATCTTCTAATCCGTTTTTGTATGATTTTTGAATACAACGCCCGGTTGGAGTATAATACCTTGCAATTGTCAGCCTGATTGCCGAACCATCGGGCAACATGTTTTGTTCCTGCACAAGTCCTTTACCAAACGACCTGCGCCCGATAACCAGACCTCTATCGTTATCCTGAATGCCACCGGCAACAATTTCGCTTGCCGAAGCTGAAGTTTCGTCTATTAATATAGCAACCTCAATACCTTGGCATAAACCTCCTTTTGAGGCTCTGAATTCCTCCCTCTTTCTGGCATTGCCTTCGGTATAAACAATAAGTTGCCCCTCGTCGAGAAACTGATCAATGATACGAACAGCGGCAGGTAAAACACCCCCGCCATTTCCTCTTAAATCGAGAATCATTTTGCTCATGCCTGTTCCTAAAAGTTCGGCAGTAGCCTCGGTAAATTCTTCGAAGGTCGTTCTGGAAAACTTGTTTAACCTGATATAGCCAATTTCTGAGTTAACCATGTAGGCCACATCAACGCTGTATAGTGGAATATTATCGCGAGTAATGTCAAATAACAGAATATCGTCAATTCCTTTTCTCTGCACTCCAACCTGTACCTGGGTTCCTTTTGGACCTTTTAACAGGCGAACAATGGAATCGCTGGGCATTTTAACCCCGGCAACATCCCGATCGTTCACAGTAATTATCCTGTCGCCGGCAATAATCCCAACTTTTTCAGAAGGTCCGTTAGCTACTGCTTTAATAACAATAAGCGTGTCGTTAAGCATATTAAACTGAACACCAATACCACTAAAATTTCCTTCCAGCGTTTCGTTTACCTGCTCAAAATCCGAGGCGGGAATATACTGTGAATGCGGGTCAAGACTTTCAAGAATTTTAGGAATGGTATTCTCAACAACTTCATTTTTATCTATCGGATCGACATATTCTTTAGATACGTAATTGATAATGTTGGTGATTTTGTCTGTTCGGGGATAAATTACATATTTGCTGGAATCCTGGCTCTTGTAAAACCTCCCGATAAACATACCCGTAATAATACTTATTACCACTACCAGTGGCAGAAAAACTTTTAAACGCTGTTTTGGTTCCATAAACTAATTAATTTCCATAAAAACTACTTCGATATCTGCTCTCTTTAAAAGTTCAACGCCATCATCCGAATGGTAATTGTCACTAAAAACAACTCTCTTAATGCCCGATTGAATGATTAACTTTGCACACTCAACGCATGGCGATGTTGTTATGTATAAAGTAGCCCCTTCGCTACTGTTATTGCTCTTTGCAACCTTTGTTATTGCGTTTGCCTCGGCATGCAAAACATAGGCTTTGGTTTTGCCGTTTTCATCTTCGCAAACATTCTCAAAACCTTCGGGTGTGCCGTTGTACCCATCCGAAATAATCATTCTCCCTTTAACAATTAGTGCTCCTACCTGACGTCGGATACAATAGGAATTCTTTGCCCATATATTCGCCATTTCGAGGTATCGTTTGTCAAAATCGGATTGTCTTTTCCCGTATGGTTTTATCTGGTTGTTCTTACTCATTTATATGCAATGCCTGATAATTTCCGGCAAAGATAGTATTTATTAGCCCATCTTGTAGGTTTTGTACTTTTTATGAAAAAGTATCTGACGAATATTTTATGCTTCGTTTCATGTTGAAAAACAAAACCTTCATAGTAAAATAACAAGAGGTTAATATTGGATTAACACTGCTGAACTAACTTTGATTTAAATTATAATTACATTTATTATGAGAGATTTTGAACAACTCCAGGACCTGTTTTTGTACGATGAACTAATACAGGATTACGAATTTTCGCAAATGGTTTTCAATTCTGAAAAAACGAATGAAGTCAAATACGATGTGGCAAAAGAGGAAATTGTCTGGGGCGATTTATTATAATCTCTGGATAGCTTATTTTTCTTAATTCCTTTCTTATTATTCTCCTGCCTTAGTTAAGATATAAATTACTGAACTTGATTTCTCCGGATTAAAAAAACTTACCAGGTTCGAAATAAAACCAATAAAAAATCCATTAATCAGCGCCATTGATTTTCCGGCATATTTTGCACTCATCAAAGAATTGTAATAAGCATCAAACGGAAGTCGTTTTATTTCAGCAAGTTCAAAATTATGCCTTTTTAACAATGCTTTTAATGTTTTGGGCGTAAAATGCCATAAATGCCTGGGTACATCGTAAGCAGCCCAATACTTGTCAAATTTCTCCGCGTCATATGAATTGCAGTTGGGCAGAGCTATAAAAAGATATCCTTTCTTTTTCAGGGCTGTGTATATCCAGCTTAAATAGCTATCGGCATCCTGCAAATGTTCCAACACATGCCACAGGGTAATTACATCGTATTTCGAGTATATTTTTTGCTCCAATAATTCTTGCGGACTATGAATTTTTAATCCGAAATTTTTGCCGGCAAAAGCTCTTGCATCGGCATCCATTTCCATGCCTTCAGCATCGAAACCACCCTGCTGCATAAACCTGGGAAAATATCCGGTGCCACAACCAACATCAAGTAATGTTTTGCC